>DATNQK010000091.1:0-3645 GCA_036704065.1 Stenomitos sp. | reverse complement strand
GACTTGTTGCCTTTAAGAGCGTTTCGGTCTGAACCTAGAGTAGTAAAACGCAGACCAAAGCCTTTTCCAAGAATGGCCAAATCTCGTGACGTTCTCAAAGCTGCTCTAGTCAATTGATTCAGCTTGTTTCAGTGGCGTTGAGCTATAGGACATCTATTTTTAGGACTTCCGTGGAGTTCATCAATTTTACTCGGTGCAATCCTTGCACCGACTGACCCAGTACTTGCGTCTGAGATCCAGCTGCTAGATGCACAAGATCGAGATGAACTGCGTTTTGGCTTAACCTCTGAAGGAGGATTAAATGATGCCCTTGCATTTCCTTTTGTCTACTTTGGTCTTTATTGGATTGAAGACCCAAAATGGCAAAATTGGTTTCTCCCTTGGGTGGGAATAGATGTGCTGTGGGCGATCACAGTAGGTATTGGAATGGGGCTATTGGTGGCGAACGGTGTGACTTGGATTCATCGACGCTCACAGCAGTTAAAGTCCACTGATGCACTAATGGAAGATTTTATTGCTCTCAGTATGGTGCTTATTACTTATTCATTAACAGAACTGATTAATGGTTATGGGTTTTTAGCTGTTTTCATGGCTGGGATATTTGTGCAAAAAAATTACGCGACAACTGAGACTTATCACTCTCAAAGAGAATTTGCAGAAAAAATTGAAAAGTTAATGGAAGTGGGTGTTATCTTACTACTGGGTTCATTACTCCGCATTGAACCAATGATTCGGTTTGGAGGCGAAATTCTTTTAGTCGCAATATTATTGATTTTTGTCATTAGACCTCTTGGTGCATGGATTAGTACAGCCAGAACTTCACTTAATCCAACAAGACGCATATTGTATGGCTGGTTTGGGATTCGTGGACTTGGCTCTTTATATTATTTGTCTTACGCTTTCGGTAAAGGACTGTCTGGGGAAATTGGAGAAGAAACTGCTTGGATTGTCTATTTTACTGTCATTATTTCCATTATTCTTCATGGAATTAGTGCAACACCGTTAATGACTTGGTATGAGAAAAGACTTCAACGGAAGAAGGTGATTGAATAATTATTCAAATTTTAAAAATAAAACATGTATTATTCTTAAATAAAATATCTACTATCTATAATTATTCCAAGTGTGAGGATATAAAATATACTCATGGTATAAGTTGGGAAGCGTGGGCTTTATTAGAATTCTTGTGTTAGTACTGGTTAAATAACTTGATATTTTTGGGTCTTAGATGACATTTTGGTGAAAAGAGCTACATTAGATTGCTGTATACCTCAATGATGTGGCGCTCTCGTGACTAACAGGCGAGAGCACTAGAGAGTATAAAGCAAGCCTAAACATCGGATAAGCCGCTCTGCTCGACGGCTAACATCCTGGAAGACTAAGTTATTGATCACCAAAAACCACCTAGGTTCCGGCCACTGTTTGCTTGAAGAATTTCCCAGCACTAAAAGCTGGCACGCTCGTAGCAGGAATGCTCATACTCTGCCCAGTTCTGGGATTACGACCTTCTCTGGCTGAGCGATCGCGTTTTTCAAAGGCACCAAACCCCACGAGCGCTACTTTGTCCCCAGCGGCAACCGCTTCAATGATAGTATCGATGGCTGTGCTTAGGATGTTGTCCGCCTCTGTTTTCGTAACGTTTGCTCTTTCAGCGATCGCATCTACGAGTTCGGCTTTATTCATGGCTTGTTTGTCGATAGAATCTTGAGGATTGTAGCCGATAGATTCCGGCAATCAAGCTTTCTACAGAATGAAAACAGCTCAGATTCGGACTTGCTCATTCTCAATCCCTCCCTTGTGCAGAAGGACTCTGCGCTCAGCTCGTTTTTTTGGACTGCTTTGGCTTTGCTTTCGTTGAGCGGGAGGCTTTCGTTTTTGATGTTGCCTTAGCCTTGCGTCCAGTGGGGGAAGTGGAGGCTGGTGCCGCTACGGGAGGGGTTTGCTTGACAAGCACAATGCTAGAGGTTGCTCCTACAGCTTTATGCCAACGCTTTTGTACTATCCCTCGTTTCATCACATCCTTCATGCGCACTCTTTCTTGTTGCTGAGCCTCTGCACTCAAAGAACCATAGAGCCGCTCAATGAGAGCATCTATGTGCATCACTTGCTCGGGTTGTTCAGCCAGAATTTTAGACACCGCTTCCAATTTACTCAGCCCTACAAATTCAGCAGGCAGGGATACAAGGGGAGAGCGACCCCTTCGATTTGAAGACTCCTCCGGTTCCTGAGTTGGTGTAACTTGAATCCCAGGATCTGGTAACGGAACAGCGATAGATCCAGTGCTGACGGAGGGAGCCTCAAAGATCTCTGACTTTTCCTTTGTTTCGGCTGTACTCGTTTTACGCGTTTTTTGCTTGCCCTCAGGTGCGGGAATCCAATAGCTAGAGCTTTGCTGAGGTGCATTTTGCCATAACCCTTTTCGAATCCCTTGATACAGCGACAATCGGACTCGCCTTCCTACTTCATTCAATCGTTCAGGATTGATTTCACCGTACAGAAGCTGGGTAATTCTATCCTTGTGGAAGCTCTGACCTCTGTGTTCTCCTAAAATCTTGGCGATCGCCTCAAGTCGATTGAGTCCAGCATAAACAGGCAGCAGAGCAATCTCTTCAGACTGGGGAGGTTTAGCGGCGATCGCCTTGGGGACTTTTGTTGAGGCTTTCACTTTGGGCTGAGGCAATGGCTCAGTTTGAGCTTGAGCCTCAGCCTCAGAAGTAGCAGGAGGTAAGGGGAGCACATGACTTTCTACAGTCGTGATCTCAACAGCGGGAAGATTTAGAGTAGGAAAAGAAAGCCCACTCTCCAGCAATGCATTGATATGAGCGATCTGCTCCTTCGCTTCCGTCGCCTGCCGTTGGGCTTCGATCAATAGAGATTGATAGGATTGGCGCAGCTCTAGTAGCTTAGGGAGGGGCAAGGTCATGCGATTTATGAATGAGTCTTTCTTCTTCTCTTACCACGGCTGGAACCTTGTTCCTCTTCTTTTTTCCCTATATAAACAGATTTATGGGTTTTACCATCCCAGTAACGCAGGTATCGGTAGGGACCACATCCATTGATGAATTTTTCCTCAATGTAGCCTTCTTGATTCACAGGTTTGCCATACTCATCTCGTTCATCTTCAGGTTTAATCAGAGCTTGCAACCCACTAATTAAAGCAACTCGCTCAGATTGAGATAGTTCCGCAGCCTGTTTGAGAAGTTGGGAGACAGCATCAGATTGACTGCGACGACGGGGCATCTTTAGGGGCTACAAAAACAAAACCATACCCTAAGGATAGGGTAGTCATTTAGGGGCTACAAGAGGTAAGTACAGACCCTAAGAGCAAACATTGTTGACTTTTGCATTGTGGATTAGGGTCTATCATAAAAATGAATTATACCCTAAGTCTTTTTGGTCACGCCGATGACATACTCTCTCTCGGCTACAAAGCTCGTCACCTACAAGCAGTGTCCCCAGCAATATCGCTTCCGCTATGACCACAAGCTGAAGACACCCGCTGCTTTTGGTTCAACTGAGCTGGGTAATGCGCTACATCATGCTTTGGCGATCGCATACCGAGATTGGCATTACAACGAGCACAAACCAGGATGGGATTGGTTTGAATCGTGCTGGAATCAGAGTGTTCAGAAACTGTCCGCGCCA
>DATNQK010000090.1:0-4972 GCA_036704065.1 Stenomitos sp. | reverse complement strand
TTCAGTCTGATGTTGAAGACGGTCTCAACGAAATGTGTGGTCACTTACCGTTAGATTTATTTGAACTGTAAAAATAGCAACATAAACTGGGCTGATTGATTACATTTTCTAGACATTAACATTAAAAAATTTATATCAAGTGCCCCATGCTTTAAAAAGATTTTCCCTGGGCAAACTAGTCTAAATACAACATACGCCTTGGGGGACAACAATGCATACACCCTTTGAGCTTTCATTAGAACAGCAGTTCAACGTGCGTGCTTTTGCCGAGCAGGTCAAAGACTTAACGCAGGAACAGGCGCAATCTTTCCTGGTGGATATGTACCGCCAAATGGTCGTCAAAGAAGCCCTATACAAAAGCTTGCTGAAGCAGCAAATGGGCATCAGCATGTAAAATTTGTGGCCTTAAACCGACACAATTGAGACGCTGCAACGGAACTTGAAAGCAACTGTTGCCTTAGCGTCCCCAAATTTTTTCCAACATCTGGATCGGCGGAATATCTGCCACTTTTCCAGTGGTAGAACGCAGGGTTACAATGCGGTCGTTTTTGGGCAAAACCTTCGTGGCATCTGTAGCGCCAAAGAGCACAAATAAATAGTTGCCTAACGCCACGGTTAGATGCATGGCATCTGAGTCGGTGCAAATCACTAGGTTGGCAGCAGCAATCATGGCTGCCATTCTGCCGAGGTTATCGGGGGTGGAAACCTTTAAGCCGGGGCAACCCGTTGCAATAGATGTAAACCACGGGCGATCGCTGGGCAACTGCACCAGTACCACTGGCACATCGGGCTGTCGATCTAAGAGTCCTTTAGCAAGGGCTTGCCAACTGGAGGGCGGATAAACACTTCCTGGCCCTAATGCAGCGTGGTTCGCCCCTGAACCGCCATGCAGAAGGATATAGCCTTGGTCAGCACCCAACCCTAAGCGCTGACGTTCTGCTTCAGCCCATTTCAGGTCGTCGGGTGAAATGGCGATCGCCAGGGGTGGGCAGGCCTGCTTTACACCCATTGGCTTTAGCAGGTCGTGATACATGTGCGCCGCATACTGTTGCGGATTGCACGGGATCGTGTCGGTCATAAATAAAGCGCTGGGGACTTTGGTAAATCCAACGCGCTTGGGCACGCCCACGAGCCAGAGTAATAACCCTCCCAATCGGGCTGGGTCAAGACAAACGAGGGCATCGTATTCGCGCTCCCTCACCCATCCAATTAAGTTGCCCCAATCAGCGGGGCCTGTACGACCTTGAAAATCGTATGCTAAAACCTGCTGTACCACTCGGCTCACCTGATAGGCAGGTTTGGCAAGGGGTTCGACCACAACATCGATTTGAGCCTGGGGGTACTGCTGTTGCAGACTTTCCAGCATGGGAAAACACAGAAGCTGTTTACTAATGCCACCAGGGATCAGAGCCAGTAAGCGGGTCATGCGTAGAAAAGCTCTTTAAAAAACGACTTAAAATTAGACAATTTATAAAGCATTGCCGCTCCTTATTGTAATGGAAGACCTTGAATTTCAAGCGCTTCGGTGAGGATTCGATAATTGCCGCTGCCCCGCAAACCCTTACTGATGCGTCACCAGTGTGATGCAATCGGAATGGTACCTTAAGGGGTGAAGCGATAAGGTTAGCAACATGCATCTTCTGATTCCAGCGGCAGGAATGGGCAAACGAATGGGGAGCGATCGCAATAAACTGCGACTGAGCCTCCTTGGTAAGCCGATTTTGGCCTGGACGCTCTTGGCTGCGGAAGCCGCCCAGCGCATTCAATGGATAGGACTGATTGGCCAACCCGAAGATGAACCTATGTGGCAAGAATGCCTACAATCGCTCGGCTTATCGAAGCCCGTAAAGTTGATCCGAGGAGGAACAACACGACAGGAGTCGGTTTATAACGGCCTACAAGCACTCCCAGCGGATGCGACTCAAGTGCTAATCCACGATGGAGCACGGTGTTTGGCGACACCTAGCTTGATAGATCGCTGTGCTGACGCCTTGGATACCCATCTTGGGTTTGTAGCGGCTATCCCGGTCAAAGACACCATTAAAGTTGTAGACGAAAACTTGCAAGTGCGCGATACACCAGCCCGAGCACACCTTTGGGCGGCCCAAACCCCACAAGGATTTGATGTTGCTAAACTGAAGGCTTGCCATGAAGCAGGCCGTCGTCAAGGATGGGAAGTGACAGACGATGCAGCATTGTTTGAAAAATTTGATTTACCCGTTCACATTGTGATGGGCGAAGAAACCAACCTCAAAATTACAACGCCAGAGGATCTCAAAATTGCGACGTTAATTCTACAACAGCGTTGGGATAAGGCGACAACTGATGCCCCCATTGAGGCGTGCTAATGGCATTGCCGTTGAATAGGGTAGAACTGCTGGGCAGATGTAGCGCCTCTCTAGAGCCGCAGGCTACCCCAGATGTAAGCCCATTGCTGCCGGAGTGAGTGTTTTGTGTATCTAGAGCAGCTTTATCTTCAAAACTTCCGCAATTATCGCGATCAGTTTGTTCTATTTAGCAGCCCCAAAACGATTCTGGTTGGGGCAAATGCCCAGGGCAAATCTAACCTACTGGAAGCGGTAGAGTTATTGACGACCTTGCGATCGCACCGCACCAATCGCGATCGGGACTTAATTTTAGAGGGTGAATCGTTGGGGCAAATCAGCGCCCAACTGCGACGAGACAGTGGCAGCGTTGATTTGCGGCTCACTTTGCGCGCAACAGGTCGCCGCACAGCCACTGTCCATAGCGAAGCCGTGAAGCGCCAGCTTGATTTTTTAGGCTATGTCAATGCCGTTCAATTTTCTTCCCTCGATCTGGAGTTGGTTCGGGGAGGGCCAGGAGAACGCCGCAATTGGTTGGATGCAGTGCTGATTCAACTGGAGCCTCTCTATGCCCACTTGTTAATGCAGTACCAACAAGTGTTAAAGCAACGCAATGCCTTTCTGAAACACCTGCGAGCTATTGAAAATCCTCACTTCGATCCGCCCCAATTAGCCCTGTGGAATCAGCAATTGGCAACCCTCGGTTCGCGAGTGATTCAGCGTCGCCATCGGATGCTGGCTCGTCTAGAACCCTTGGCTCAAACTTGGCATCAGGCCATTAGCAACCAAACCGAACAGTTAAAGGTGGAATATCATCCCAATGTCCGCCATGATGTGGCCCAGCCCGAACACCTGTATCCAGAATTTTTAGCGCAGTTGCAAAATAAGGCGATCGCCGAGTATCACCAAGCGGCTTCCCTTGTAGGCCCCCATCGAGATGAAGTACATCTGACCATCAACCACACCCCAGCGCGCCAATATGGATCGCAAGGACAACAACGAACCCTTGTGCTGGCCTTAAAGCTTGCTGAACTGCAACTGATTGAAACGATTATCGGCGAACCTCCTCTCCTGTTGCTGGACGACGTATTGGCAGAATTAGACCTCAGTCGCCAAAATCAGCTTTTAGATGCCATTCAAGATCGCTTTCAAACCCTGATTACCACAACCCACTTGGGTGCCTTTGATGCCAAGTGGCTACAGTCAGCAGAGATATTTTCTGTAGAGATGGGTCAGCTTGTACTCTAAGCCAGACCCAACCCGTTAACCCGTTATAGCGCTTCTGCTCTAGGGCGAGGGCGTCGGTTCAGGCACGATAGAAGGGGATGGCAATGGCCCCAGAGGAGAATCACCTCCGCCAACGGGCGTCGGTTCAGGAGACGTCGCAGCCTCAGGCCCGTTAGACGGAGCAGAGACCTTAGGACTAGGGCTTGCCGAAGTCTGCGGTGAAACAGAGGGAGACGCTGCATTACTAGGGCCAGATCTAGGTTCTGGGGAAGGCGATGCCGCAGGAGAAGTTGGGGTTTTGGTCGAGTTATCCGATGATCCTTTGGGCTTGTCAGTGCTAGAGGGGGTCGGTGAGGCGGTCTGAGAGGGCTTGGGTCGCTTCTGTTTCGGGGAATCGGTCGGGCTAGGCGACGACGTTGGCGTGGCGGAAGGGCCAGGATTTGCTGCTTCGCATACCGCTGCGATATAGGGAATGTCTACCTTAAAGTTAAAGGCTTGGTAAATGCCGGCAGCGGGCGGACGATAGGCCCTAACGGCTGTGATCGCAGCATTATTCATGCTGACCGTGCTGGCCGACTCTAATACCTGAATGGAGTTAGCATTAGGTGCAATTCCACCATCAGGCCCATAAATCGCCGAAATGATTGCTGAACTAGACTGTTTGAGACCACAATCGGCCTCTGGATAGACTGCCACCAAAGCAGGACCGCTTTGCGCACTCAACGGTTGTCCATAGGCTTCGCTTTGTGCTTGTAACCAAGTTTTGAAGCCGCCGCGTGTTTCTGGCGATACATCGCTGGTGGGTATGCCCGAACCTTGGGGGAGTGGTGACGTTAATCCGCCAGGTGTCATTGCGGTTTGATTGTTAGGTTCGGTAGTGTTGCTGGGTGGCCGCGTGTAGAGGTTAACCAAATCGCTGTTATGAAAATCTCCCGCCGTTAAGGATGGCAACGTAGAACTTTGCGGCGCTGAGTACTCTGGATAACGAAGCTGGTTAGGATCATTGGCAGCCCCAGAAGTACCGCCAGAAGCAAAAGTTTGATTGGTTGGCAACTGCAAAGGAACTGATCCGCTGCCGCCTGTCGGTATACCGTAGATGGGCAATCGCGACACTGGCATTGATTGCTGCGGGATATTTGCGATCGGCAATTTCCCGACAGACAAGGATGGGGTGCCGGAACCCACATAAAAAGACTGGGAAGGGGGAAGGTTTAACTGAGAGATATCGGGCAAGGGCGACAGTTGTGGAACATCCCCTAGATTAATGGGGGGCAAGCCATTGGGCACAGACAAGGTATTGTTGCCTGCACCATTGTTGACCTTGGGTGCAGTAGTGGGAGGTGCAAGATTAACGATTCGCAGCGAATTAGAGGTGGACTGATTGGCAGGGTTTAAGGTTGACGCTACTACAATCACCCCGT
>DATNQK010000089.1:0-3494 GCA_036704065.1 Stenomitos sp. | reverse complement strand
ATATTGCGATCGCCGGATGCCGTGACAACTCCGTTCACGCCGAAATTAATGACATCGCCTTTGTCCCCGCCTACAAGGATGGACAGCTTGGCTTTAATGTTCTGGTCGGTGGGTTCTTCTCGGCCAGACGGTGTGAGGCTGCGATCGCACTGAATGCATGGGTTCCTCCTGAGGATGTGGTTGCGCTGTGCCTCGCCATCTTAGTGGTTTACCGCGATAACGGGCCTCGCGCCAATCGCCAGAAGTCGCGATTGATGTGGCTGATTGATGAGATGGGGCTAGAGCCATTTCGGGCTGCGGTTGAGCAACAACTCGGGTTTAATCTTGCCTCGGCTGCACCCAAAGATGAAATTGTCTGGGAGAAGCGAGATCACATTGGCATCTATCCACAAAAACAACCTGGCTTAAATTACATTGGCCTGCATATTCCGGTGGGACGTTTGTTCGCTGCCGATATGTTTGAACTGGCACGGTTGGCGGAAGTGTACGGGAATGGCGAACTCCGCTTAAGTGTGGAGCAAAATGTCATCCTGCCCCATGTGCCGGATTCACGGTTAGCTGTTTTACAACTGGAACCCATTCTTCAGAAATTCTCCCTAACGCCTTCCCCATTGTCGCGATCGCTCGTGTCTTGTACTGGCGCGCAGTTTTGCAACTTTGCCTTGGTTGAAACCAAAAATCGTGCTGTTGCACTGGCCGCCGCCCTAGACCGCGAGTTGGACCTGCCGCGTCCGGTGCGGATGCATTGGACAGGATGTCCCAATTCCTGTGGTCAGCCGCAAGTTGCAGACATTGGCCTGATGGGAACCAAAGTTCGCAAAAACGGCCAAACCGTGGAAGGGGTTGACATCTACATGGGCGGCAAGGTGGGCAAGGATGCACATTTGGGAACTTGTGTGCAAAAAGGCGTGCCCTGCGAAGATCTCCAGCCTGTGGTGCGCAACTTGCTCATGCAGCATTTTGGCGCAACGCCTAAGGCAGGGTTTGAGTTCGATGAAGCTTTGGATCTATTGCCGCTAGGCGCCAAAGAACCAGAGCCTCCTGCCGTGGAGGCACCGCCTGCAACGGTGCAGTTTGCGAAATCTGGCAAAACTGTTCAATGTAACGCCAATGATCTCATCTTGGAGGTTGCAGAACGGGCAGGCATCGCTCTAGACAGCAATTGTCGTGCAGGGGCTTGTGGCACTTGTAAGCAAAAGCTGTTGGCGGGCAATGTCATCGATGAGGGGGGACTATCTTCATTGAGCGCTGAGGATAAGGAACAAGGGTACATCTTGACCTGTAGCACTCGTCCCCAAGGTTTGGTGGTTATCGATTGCTAGAGAGCAATAGCTCATCGTCTTGTTGGTGAACACCCATCAAGGTTGTATTTCTGCTGCCTTGATCTCACAACAGGGCCTCAATATTACGTTTTCTGGAGAGGAGTCGCGTTTCAAATCTATGTCCAAGTTGTCTAGACGAAATTTTTTAATCACTGCAGGCGCAACGACGGCTACTGCACTGTTCATGCATGGTTGTGGCAGCTCTACTACAACTTCTTCCTCTTCTCCCTCGCCTGCTGCTAGCGGAAGTGCCAGTAGCGATGGGCCAGAGGTTACGAGCGCTAAGCTTGGGTTTATTGCACTGACCGATTGTGCGCCCTTGGCGATCGCCAAAGAAAAGGGATTCTTTGCCAAATACGGCATGACCGACGTATCGGTAACCAAGCAAACCTCTTGGGCCGTCACACGGGACAACATTGAACTTGGAAGCGAAAAAGGTGGGATTGACGGTGCCCATATTCTGTCTCCCATCCCCTACTTATTAACAACAGGCAAGATTACAAAGGGCAACAAACCCTTGCCAATGTACATCCTCGCTCGGTTGAACACTGACGGGCAGGCTATTTCAGTCGCCAATGCCTATGCTGACACCAAGGTTAGAGCTGACAGTGCAGCCCTGAAAGCCAAGATTGATGCAGCAAAAGCTGCCGGCAAAAAGTTTAAGTGTGCAGTCACCTTCCCCGGTGGTACTCACGATTTGTGGATGCGCTACTGGCTGGCGGCTGGTGGCATCGACCCCGAAAACGATGTAGATATCATCGTGGTTCCACCGCCTCAAATGGTTGCCAATATGCAAACCAAAACCATGGACGCCTTCTGTGTTGGTGAACCTTGGAACGCCAAACTGGTTGCCGATGGCCTCGGCTTTAGTGCAATCACCACAGGCGAACTCTGGAAAGCCCATCCTGAGAAAGCATTTTCCATGCGCGCCGACTGGGTAGATAAGCATCCCAAAGCAGCCAAAGCCTTGCTAATGGCCATCTTGGAAGCACAAATCTGGTGTGATAAAGACGAAAACAAAGCCGAAATGGCCGAGATCATCGCTCAAGATAAATACATAAAAACTAAAGCGGCGAATATTTTGCCTCGGCTCCAAGGCAACTTCGATTTGGGCAACGGTCAGAAACTGGAAAAAAGTCCGTTACTGATGAAGTTCTGGCGCGAAGATTCCTCCTTCCCCTTCAAGAGCCACGACACTTGGTTCGTTGCAGAAGATATGCGCTGGGGCAAACTTCCAGCGGATACCGACATCAAAAAATTGGTCGATTCAGTGAATCGTTCCGATCTCTGGAAAGAAGCAGCTAAGGCCATCGGCCAAGAATCTGCAATTCCTAAGTCCGACTCTCGCGGGATTGAAACCTTCTTCGATGGTACAAAATTCGATCCCGAAAAACCGGAAGAATACCTCAAATCTCTCAAGATCAAGAAGGCTTAACCTGTATTGCCCTGTAGAGGAGCGTCTATCTCCTAAAAGACTTCTCCTCTACACCGCAACCCCAGTTACTCAAGGAAGTTTTTTATGGCTGTAAGCCCAATCCCGCGTTCTCATCCCCTCGCTCAGCTCACTTCTCGTTTTGGGGCTTGGCCTAAGACCTTAATGCCACCCGTAGTAGTGATTGGAGTCTTGTTACTGGTATGGCAATTACTGTGTCTAAGCCCTAGTTCGCCCATGCCAGGGCCAATTAACGTCATTTTGCAGACCTGGAACTACATCGTCAATCCATTTTTCGACAATGGCGGGACTGATAAAGGTCTGGGTTGGCAGATTTTCATTAGTTTGCAGCGTGTGGCGTTAGGGTATTCTATTGCAGCCATCGTTGGTATTGCGGTCGGTGTTTTAATTGGCACCACTCCCTTTGCTCGCAAGGGTCTGGATCCGGTAATCCAAGTCTTGCGAACAGTGCCGCCCTTGGCGTGGCTACCCATTTCTTTGGGGGTCTTTAATGACAATAACCCAGCAGCCATTTTTGTCATTTTTATTACGGCAGTTTGGCCCATTATCATCAATACTGCTGTAGGTGTGCAGCAAATTCCGCAAGACTACAACAACGTCGCGAAAGTACTGCAACTCTCTCGCCAGGAGTACTTTTTTAACATTCTGGTTCCCTCCACAGTGCCTTATATCTTTTCGGGCTTGCGGATTGGGATTGGCTTGGCATGGTTGGCAATTGT
>DATNQK010000088.1:0-2255 GCA_036704065.1 Stenomitos sp. | reverse complement strand
GGAGCTGGACGAAGAGCGAAAGCGGCAGCGCGAACTCGACAGGGATCTAGGCTGGGAACTGTGACAGGGGATGGCCTGCTCTACTACGGCAGAAAAAAGAAAGGCCCCACCAACTGGGGTGGGGCCTAACGATGTTCTCGCGTTCCTTACCAAAGGCCAGCTTGGGACTGGAAGAACTCGCCTTGGACGTAGCTCAGGTCTTCCGCAGGCTTGTCCGGATCTTCAGCGTCGGGGCGGTTCGATCCGCGAAGCAGGTCCAGCAGCAGAAGCAGCCAGTGCAGCAGCTTGAGCAGTTTCATAAGCAGATTTCCTGCGGGGCGGACCAAGTTGGCCAGGTCCAGGTCTGCGGGGTAGGCGGGCGTAAAAGTCACTCGGGATGCCTCCTCTGTTGAGTGTTGCGTTGTCCCGTTGACTCCCGCCCCGACCTTGCCTACCAAGTGCAGGCTTTGGTGGGGGCGGAAATCGTCAGGCGTGTCGCAACGACAACGATAGTCGTCTTCGCCAAGGCAATCAAAGATGCCGCCGCGCAGCAGGAGTTCGGGCTGCCAAAAACCCCCAAAAAAATCAATACGATACAGACGGGTTCTCGCTGATAGGCTTGGACCTATTCCGGATTTATCACGATTTTGTTGCAAACCATCCGGATTTATCCAACCCTTGGCTTTGCCGGGGTTGGAGGGTGTGGGGATTGGTTGATTCGGGTAAACGGCCGGCGCTCACGCAAGCCCAGCTAAAGATCCGACAGAAGGTTCGGACGTTCTTCGAAAGACTGAAGGCCGACCTCGGGCTATCAGGCTTGACTCGCGAGATCTTCGACGAGCTCATCAGTGAGATCAATCGGATCAAGGGTGGCAAACAATATCCAGCCTCAGCGCTTCGAGCACTGCAGCAGCGCAATTCGTCCGCTAGCCAAGATCTATTTGAGAGGATTGTCGACGCCATCCCAAAGGTTGGCATATGGAGGCAAAATAGAAAGGTGCACGATCTATATCGTGAAGTCTTTGGTATTGATTTTGAAGATCTATCTCTTGACAGGGCTGTTTTCAACTTCCAGCGTACCGACAGAGAACCCTTAGGTGGCGATTCACTTTTGCTAGGAGATTATCTACTTTACCGGTCAGAAGTAGTAGAGAGTAAGTTAGGAAAAACAGCGATTGAGAGAATATCTAGATCATTCTTTCGCTTCTACATCCACAGAAATAGCCATGTTCGGTCCATGGGGCTATGGCTTGACGACAAGCACGAGTTTTTGTCAACAAAAGGGTGGGTGGTTAACCCTGACAATCACTTCCTTGTTGTTGGGCATATTGTCGACCGTGTTGGCGACACTCTGAAAGATATCAGAAGGGGTGGCGGCGCAACAATGATGACGATAAGGGAAACTAATCCGAATCGCTTCACAATAGTCAACAAAGAGAATTCTGTTCCAAGAATCCAGTTAGCGCCAGCATTACACTTCAGGGCAACAAACTCGACGGAACCTTCGTTCTCCCGTGGTGTTCTTGTACGTCTTCGGGGTGTTGAGGCATTGGGTGGCGGCCCGGAGGCCAGCAAGGAGCAGCGATACATCCAGATTAAGGAACTTCAGAAGATGCTTTCGGAGCGCCTGTCCAAGCCTATCACGATACGGGAAGCTGCTAAGCAGCTCTCAAGGGCTTCCGAATGGGATCCTGAAGTTTTTTACAAGAAGGATGGAAGTGATGGCCTTCCAGATGGATTGCTTGTCAATAAGCCAAGCTATAGAACATCACATGGGGCGGCAGCCAATGATGGGCCAGAGTATATGTTTGGATCAGCAGAGCACCTCTTGCCCGATGGTATTAAACGCTCATTAACAAAGAGACCTGTAGGACAGGCAGGGATACATTTCGACGAGCTGAAGAAGTGAAGTCTCTCTCCCCTTAGACGCTGGGAGCGGGACGTAACCTTGGCCAGAACCGCCGTGCAGAGTCGAACCTCGACATCAAGACATCGTGTTTCGGTGCACATCGCTGATCCGCTCGCGTGGTCTCCACGGGATGGCCGTGGTCGATGACAACCAAAAGGCGCTTTGATTACAAATGTTTATCGTGGGCATCGGCAGTCTCAAGAAATACCCCTAAGTTCGTTCAGGCTTCTTGGGCGTGAAAAGTCGAAGCGCAACCCTTATGTTGATCTCATACCACGAAGGAAGCGTGGATGTGTTTGGGGGGAAGCAACACTATGACCCAGGAGCCCGGCGACACGTTTGTTGCCTACACGGACGCCCAGATTAT
>DATNQK010000087.1:0-11444 GCA_036704065.1 Stenomitos sp. | reverse complement strand
TCATGTGTACCAATGGCATTCTTTTAGAAAAGAACCTGCACAAATTTACCCCATCGCCTTACTTCACCATCATGGTGCATTTAGATGGTTTGCGCGAACATCATGACCAGTGCGTAGACCGCGAAGGCGTTTTTGATGTTGCCGTTGCCGCCATTAAAGCAGCCAAAGCCAAAGGTTTCCGAGTCAATACCAACACCACCGTTTTTGAAGGCACTGATCCGACCGAAATGCAACAGTTCTTTGACTTCTTAACGGAGTTGGGCACTGACGGCATCAATATTTCTCCGGGATACAGCTATGAATGGGCACCCGATCAAGATCACTTCCTCAAACGCGAACAAACCAAAGCTTTATTCCGGCAAATTTTAGCGCCCTATCGTGCTGGCAAAAAAAGCTGGGTGTTTAACCACAACCCCTTATTCCTAGATTTTTTAATTGGTGAGAAAGACTATGAATGCACTCCTTGGGGAAGCCCTAGCTATAGCGTATTAGGCTGGCAAAAGCCTTGCTATTTGCTCAACGAAGGGTATTACAAAACCTTCCGTGAATTGCTAGAAAAAACCAACTGGGAAGATTACGGTCGTGCTAGCGGCAATCCTAAGTGCCAAGACTGCATGGTGCACTGTGGGTACGAACCAACCGCCGCAGTGGATGCGCTCCAACCGTCTAACATGGGTCGGGCGATGGCTGGGCTATTTGGCTAAACCACCCAAACTGGAGTCAGGTCAAGGCTCCTGGTTCTAGAACAGAGCAGGAAGCAAGGTCGGTTTTACTGCCTTGCTTCATAGGCTACTGCTCAAGTTCGGCGAAAATCGTTAAGCTGGTACTGTCTTTTACGCGCTGCAATTATGGCTGCAAAAGTTGAAATTTATACTTGGGCAACTTGCCCATTTTGTATTCGAGCGAAGCAATTGCTGTCTCGGAAGGGCGTCGATTTTACGGAATACAGTATTGATGGCGATGAATCTGCTCGTTCGGCAATGGCTCAGCGTGCAAATGGCCGCCGTTCAGTTCCCCAAATTTTTATTGACGAGCAACATATTGGGGGATGCGACGATATTTATGGATTGGAAGCAAAAGGTAAACTAGATGCTCTACTCAATACTTGAGGTAAGCCTCTAGAGGATGATGCAGTGAAATTTGCATTTATTGTGGATCCAATTGCCCAACTTGATCCTGGGCACGACACCAGTGTGGCCCTGATGGAGGCCGCCCAAGGGCAGGGGCACGAAATTTGGATTACGCAAATCCAGCAATTGAAGGTCGTAAAGGGTGAGGCATGGGCACTGTTACAGGCGATCGCCCTGAAGCCCGTCACCTTAGTAGACGGAAAGTGGCAGGTTTTACAGCCGTGGTACACACTTGGCGAGACGCAATGGATGCCCTTGTCGCACATGGACGCCGTATTCATGCGCAAGGATCCCCCTGTCTCTACCGCATACCTTTACGCAACCTATATTCTCGATTACATTGACACCACTCAAACGTTAGTGGTGAATCATCCCCAGGGGTTACGCGCAGCCAACGAGAAAATGTTTGCGCTACAGTTTCGCGATGCAATTCCCGAAACGATTGTGACCCAAGATAAAGCGACGATTCGTCAATTTGTTGAAGCGCAGGGAATTGCAGTGCTCAAGCCCCTAGGCGGTAAAGCAGGGGAAGGCATTCTATTGCTTCAGGCAGAGGATCGCAACCTGAACTCTCTGGTAGAAATTAGTACTAGTCAGGGTCAACTGCCAGTGATGGTTCAGGAATATTTACCCCAAGCACAAGAGGGCGATAAGCGCATTATTTTGCTCAATGGCGAACCCATCGGAGCGGTCAATCGTGTTCCCGCTGGCCAGGAGTTTCGCGGCAATATGGCCACAGGAGGCCGAGTTGTGAAAGCCTCTCTCACTCAGCGCGAAACCGAGATTTGTAGGCAGCTTGCCCCGACCCTACAAAAAAATGGGCTAATATTTGTGGGCATTGACGTCATCGGCGGTTATTTAACTGAAATTAATGTCACTAGTCCCACTGGCATTCGAGAAATTGACCGTCTTGACAACGTCCGTTTGGGCGATCGCGTTATGGCATGGTTAGCACACACAAAACAAGGGTATTTACAGATCTAATGGACAAGCCAACAGTTCTGGTCACAGGCGGGGCAGGGTATATTGGCTCCCATACAGCCTTAGCCCTGAAAACAGCAGGCTATCGCGTCATCATTCTCGATAATTTGGTATACGGACACCAAGACTTGGTAGACAACGTACTCCAAGTGGAATTTGTCAAAGGGGACATCAATGATCGGGCGTTGCTCGACCAGATCTTTAGTACCTACCCTATCGAAGCAGTCTTGCATTTTGCAGCCTATGCCTATGTCGGAGAGTCCGTTACAGACCCGGCAAAGTACTACCGCAATAACGTCGTAGGCACCTTAACTCTATTAGAGGCAATGGTGCAAGCAGAAGTCTTCAAAATTGTTTTCTCTTCAACCTGCGCCACCTACGGCAACCCCCATCAAATCCCTATTCCAGAAGATCATCCCCAATCACCGATCAATCCCTATGGGATGAGCAAGCTGATGGTGGAACATATCTTGGAAGATTTTGATCGAGCCTATGGTCTGCGCTCGGTACGGTTCCGCTACTTCAACGCGGCTGGGGCCGATCCTGAAGGGCGGCTCGGAGAAGATCACAATCCTGAAACCCATTTAATTCCATTGGTTCTGATGACTGCAATGGGTCTGCGCGACCACATTACGGTATTCGGTACCGACTATAAAACCCCCGACGGAACCTGCATCAGAGACTACATCCACGTTACAGACCTCGCGGATGCCCATGTCTTAGGTCTTGAGTATCTCTTGGGAGACGGGGAAACCGCAGTGTTCAACCTTGGCAATGGCGATGGATTTTCAGTGAAGGAAGTCATCACAGCGGCCAATACCGTCACCGGACGCACCATTGCAACTGAAGAAGGGTTCCGCCGTGCAGGCGACCCAGCCATCTTAATTGGCAGCGCAACCAAAGCCCGTAAAGTTTTAGGCTGGAATCCCCAATACCGAGACATCGAGACCATTCTAGAACATGCTTGGAAATGGCACCAAGCTCGCCACACCGTGCATGTTTAACGTGCATGTTCAACCTGTGTCTCAATCCTCAACGTTCTGGTTCGCATCGCTACGGAGTGCTGCTATAGTTTCAGCGATGATGATGCATTTACTGGGTTTATCGCTCTTTAACGAAGCTTTATCCAGCAACGAACCAGATCACGAGAGGGAAATAGCATGGGGCATCCTGTTACTTTAATTCGGGGCGACGGCATTGGGCCGGAGGTGACTGAAGCGACCAAAACGGTGATTGATGCCACAGGTGCCACCATTGATTGGCAGATTGTTGATGCAGGGGAAGCCATGATGGATCAATATGGCACCCCTTTGCCGCAGCATGTTTTAGATGCGATCCGAACGACAAAAACGGCCCTAAAAGGTCCGATCACAACCCCGATTGGCAGTGGCTTCCGGTCCGTCAATGTAGAAATTCGCAAGCAGTTAAATTTATACGCCAATGTACGGCCTGCAAAGCTCATCCCTGGTGTAAAGAGCTATTTCCATGGTCTAAATGTCGATTTGGTGATTGTGCGGGAAAATACCGAAGACCTGTATGCAGGGATCGAATTTGAACGCACAACCCTGGAGGCGGCAGAAGCGCGCCAGTTTTTAAGTCGCTTATCGGGTCAGCTCATTCGCGACGATGCAGCCATTGGCATTAAGCCAATTTCAGTGCTTGGAAGTCGGCAAATTGTCGAGTTTGCATTCAAGCATGCCACCGTTACAGGCCGCAAGAAAGTCACGGCAGTTCATAAAGCCAATATTATGAAATACACCGATGGGCTCTTTTTGGAGGTCGCCCGAGAGGTGGCCAAGGACTTTCCCAACATCCAGTTTGAGGATCTGATTGTCGATAACATGTGCATGCAGCTCATGCAAAATCCTGGCACCTACGATGTCTTGGTCATGCCCAATCTGTACGGCGATATTTTGTCTGATCTGTGTGCTGGCATCACGGGTGGACTGGGTGTCGCACCTGGGGCGAATGTAGGTCGTGAATATGCAGTCTTTGAAGCGATCCACGGGTCTGCGCCCCAAATTGCAGGGTTAAATCAAGCCAATCCCACGGCACTGATCCTGTCAGGGGTACTGATGCTCCAGCATTTGGGCGAAGTTGAAGCAGCAGCAAAACTCGAAAAGGCCGTTGCCACGGTCATTGCCGAGCAAAAACAGGTGACCGCTGACCTTGCACCGGAAGGCATAGAGCCTGTAGGCACCCGCGAAATGGCTGAGGCGATCGCCACAGCAATGGCATAGTCCTTCGTAGCTACCCCCCTGAACTTATCAAAACGGATGACGGGAAACGTTACATCTGCCGTAGGAACACAACTTTTTGTATCTTCCAAAATAGGACAAAGACCGAGCTAAACCTTGTAAAACCCTTCATTCGCCCTCTTTTTCTACGCAACATCCATATTGCAATCTGAGCGGTTGGTAGTAGAATTCAGGGGACTTTTTAGATTGGGTGGGAGGGTCCAATGCCCGTAGGATTACCAGAGTTTGTCCAAAATCCTGAGAACCGCTGCCCTGTAATCTTATTGCTAGATACCTCCGGTTCCATGATTGGCGATGCGATCGCCGCCCTTAACCAAGGGGTGCAACTGTTTAAGGACAATATTCTGGCAGACGCAAAAGCTGCCTTGAGTGTGGAAGTTGCACTGGTCACATTTGGCCCCGTAAAGTTGGTGCAAGACTTTACCACCATTGACCAATTCACACCGCCCACCTTAGTGGCAGATGGCGTCACACCCATGGGCGAGGCCATTGAGTATGCGTTAGACCTCCTCGAAGGCCGCAAGCAGGTCTATCACACCAACGGAATCCAGTACTATCGGCCCTGGATTTTCCTCATTACAGATGGTGCGCCCACAGATCCGTGGGAAGCTGCGGCAGAGCGCATTCGTCAAGGCGAGGTAGATCGCAAATTCTGCTTTTTCTCAGTTGCTGTGGAAGGAGCAGATCTGAAAACGCTCTCTCAAATTGCACCTGTCGAGCGTCCACCGGTATTGCTGCATGGCTTAGATTTTCAATCCCTTTTTGTGTGGCTGAGTAAGTCGATGAAACGCGTCTCTAGCGGACGAGTGGGTGAGGCCGTTGCGCTTCCCCCTGTGGGTTGGGGAACTGTGAACCTTTAGCGCACCCGAAACCACATTTAAGTTTTTTGAGGACGATCAATCATATGGGTTGGCAAGCACTAAGCCGTTCAGCCATAGGAACACGACATCAAAGCCATCATTTACCCTGTCAAGATGCAGGAGGCTACCGTACCATCGGGAATTTGCTAATAGGGGCGATCGCTGATGGAGCAGGAAGTGCGCCTCACAGTGCATTGGGTGCCACTTTAGCAGTGGAAAGCACACTGAACTATTTGGACTCTTTAGAACAATGGTTACAGCCTGGACAACCTCAGTGGCCCACCCTTGAGCGCGCACCCTCACTTCAGCAAGCGCAAAGGCTATTTCAGCGCACCGCGCATCACGTCAGAGCGGCCTTACAGCAAACAGCAGAGCAAAACGGTTATGGCCTAGAAGAATTGGCCTGCACTCTACTGGCAGTCGTCGCCACGCCTCACTGGCTAGCAGCCATGCAAATTGGAGACGGGTTTATCGTGACCAGTACTGCTCAGGAAACCTATCAACTCTTGTTTCAACCTGCCAAGGGCGAATTTGCCAATCAAACTACTTTCATTACCTCACCGACAGCCTTTGAAGACTTAGAAGTCATCACCATCGATAGTCCACCCCAGTTTATTTGTGCGGCGACAGATGCCTTTGAGCGATTAGCGCTGCATCTACCACAGTGGAAGCCACACGCACCATTCTTTAACCCGCTGACAGAATACCTTGCAGAAACCCTCGACCCCGAAACCGACGACGAATACATTGTCAATTTCTTGAGTTCGGACTACCTCAACAAGCAGACCGACGACGACAAAACACTCCTGCTGTGTCGTTATGTCTCGTAGGGCCATAGGCCACTTAGAGCAAGAGGGCAAAATACTCTCTGCTGCACCCTATCTTTTTTCAGTTGCCTTTTAGCATCGCCAAGGGCGAGGAGATCTATGACTTCTTTGATGTGTACACGGACGGGACAACCCGTCTCCCTTGTGCAACAAATTGCCAGTAGCGGAGAGGGCGAAATTTGGCGCACAACAAGGCCCGGTTACCTGGCCAAAATCTACTACTCTCCTCGTCCAGAACGCATCCAGAAGCTAGCGGTGATGATTGCCCATCCGCCGCAGGACCCTAATGCCCACATCAACCATATTTCTTTTGCTTGGCCCTATTCGTTACTGCAAGATCGCCTTGGTGCCTTGGGCACTGCCGTCGGTTTTTTAATGCCAGAAGTTGCCAATGCGGTCGATCTGCTGAGCGTTTATAGTCCCCTGCGACGCCAAATGCTCTTGCCCGAATTCAACTGGCTCTACCTTCATGCAACGGCAATGAATATTGCCTCACTGGTCTGGGCTATCCACCATGCCGGATATGTACTCGGTGACTTAAAACCCCAAAATATCTTGGTCAATAACACAGCCTTGCCCTCAATTATCGATACGGATTCATTTCAAGTGCGACACCCTCACACAGGGGAGTTATTTCGGTGCCCCGTGGGGTCGGAAGGGTTTACGCCAGCAGAGTTAATGGACCAAGACTTGGCAACCATAGAACAAACTGAGGTGCATGATCGATTTCGCCTTGGGGTGATTTTGTACCTCTTGTTGTTTGGCGATCACCCCTTTAAGGGCCAGTGGGTCGGCACCGGCGACTCCCCCGATCCCAATGAGTTACTGCGCCAAGGATGGTGGCCCTATGCCCCAGGCAGTCTGATCCAGCCCAGCCTTTTAACGGTGCCTCTAAACACCGTCCACCCTGAGTTACAACAGTATTTTCTGCGGTGCTTTAATGCAGGGCATCAAAACCCAACACTGCGCCCCACTGCTGCAGAATGGGTACGCGGGTTTAAAGGGGCGATCGCCGATTTAAAGCGGTGCCGCAAAGTCAAAACCCATTATTTCAGTGTCTCGACTCAAGGGTGTTACTGGTGTGCTCGCACAGCCAAACTCGGCATTGATGTCTTTGCACAACCCCCTAAAACGGCCAAAACACCCTTAGAAAAGGCACTTCAGCGCATTACTACAACGATTGAGCCACTGAATCGGGAGCTACAAAAACAAGTGGTTGCAGATTTCTGGCAATCTCAATCGGGCATGCTGAAAACATTCGATCACTGGCAAACGCGCATCGAAAAGGCTTGGGCTCATACCTCTGTAAGCACCACACCCCAATCAGTTTTGCGCAAAATCCAAAATTGGCTCAACGCCCGCCCGCCCATGGTCTACCCATCCCAACTGAAACCGTCTGACAGGCTAGGCTCTTGGGCGATTGGCATTGGTTGTACAGGAATTGGCTTGTTAGGTGCTGCCACTGCCCTAAACCCCTCTCAAACAAAAGCAGAAAATATAAACCTAACCTTCGTCGGCAGTGTAGTTTGTCTAGCCTTAATTGGCATCAGCATCGTCTTGGCAAAATTCTCTACTAACGTTCGCGATTAAAGGACAGTTCTTAGGAAAAGACAGGCAAAAGCTCACAAAATTGTGTGACAGATATCGCTTGCGATATTGCGTCCAGCACGGCGATCGCTAGGGGTTTTGGAAACCGCAATCATATAGCGATGATCCTCTTGAAATATCATCTTGTAACTACTGTTTTCAGAAATGATTTCAAACCCCAATGCTTCCAGCTTGGCTCTCATTTGCGAATTCATACTGCGATAATCACGAAACAAGTGTTGAATTTCTGTCTTAAGCCACTCACGATGGGAACTAAAATCATTACAGGCCACAATATCTTTTAATAGATGCTGCCGACGGCTGTTAGGGAACACATTGTCCTTACAGGACGCTAAAACATCGAGAAGGATGGCCTTTTTCTCAAAGGGATAGAGATCTTTTTCCCTCACCTTCAAGACAATAGTCTCACCTTCCGTTAAACCCAAGTCCCTTGCCTGCAAAATTTGATAGTCTCGTTTGAGCTGCCTATTAATGTGCTCTAATTCTGCAATTCTTTCGCAAAGCGGCTGAGTTTTAGCTGTAATTTCATTTTCTAAGTCATTGTATAGATCATCTAACTTTTGCTTCAGTAGGATATTTTCTGCTTCTAAGCCCTGCAGTTTGAAAATCTCTGAAGTTGCTTCAGACAATTGCTGCGCTGACGTTTCATATTGGGTCTGCAAATGCAGGATTTGGTCAAGCAGTTGCTGAACCTGACAATCTAAAGATTGGATTATCTCTGTATGACTCTCTTCTGCTGACTTGAGGGCAAAATTACTCTCTCGCAATTGGTGCTGCACTATTGTGTATTGCAGTTGCTGCTGTTGCAGTCGCTTCAGCACAATGGCCAAAGCAGTCATCAAAATGAATGACAGAACAAACAAAACATAAATCATACGCATAGCCCAATGTAAAACTCAGACGCAAAAAGGCTGAGAGCCAACTGTCCTGGAGTTACAAGAGCCAAAGCGAAGGCTGAAAATGACTTGTTAACAGCGACTCGCAGAGAAATAACGAAACCGATTACAAAAGGGGAGGGAGGGGTGTAATCTGAGGCCAAGAAAATCCAGGCAGCAAAGAAGGCTGTGTATGTTTTAGGCTTCTTAACGAACACCTCAAGACTTTTTTGCCTTTAAACGTCCAGGGAAATGGTACGAGATCTCCCGTATTACTTTTTAGAAACACCGTCCCATCCACACTGAGGGCACTGGTACTCGGATTAGGGCCTTGGAATGCCAACGCCGACACCGCTTGAGCACTCCAGCGTCGGTCAGCTAGATAGGTTGGGGTCCAAAAGCCGAGATTTTTAGATAAGTCGCCCCCTGAAAACTGAAAGCTGCCCCATAGCCCAATTTTGGCAGCGGACAACGGCGTAAAGCGCAAGCATTCAGAAAAAGGCCTGCCTTCAGGTTTCCCTTGGCGAAATAGGGTCAATGCCCCTTGATATGTCCCCAATGGCAACGCTGCTTGTGCTTTTTCTAGAAAAACCAAACTCCCACTCGTAATGAGCAGAACTGCGGTGAGTTTAACGGTTACTGTCGTTCTCAACGATCAATCCTCCTAACGCAAGGAACGGTAACGAGAGATCAATCAACAGGGATATTGGCCCAAATAATACCTGCAATCGTTCAGCTAAAGCGTATATTTAGCATAAGTAAATCATTGCAAAAGGCATGAGACGGGTTTTCTAAATCGGTTTAAAAATTATAGCCCTACTATTAGATGATCCCTTGCCGTGACTCAATGCGTTCTACGCTGTAAAGCATTGGATGTAGAGAATCGTTACGCAGCTAGAAAGAAGTTCAAGACGACCACTTCCCCTATAATCTAGAAGGTCTTATGCCAGGCATGGCAGTTGAAAAATATTAACAGTTGCTCTTCATCATGAGCAAAACTCGACTATGGCACATCAACCTCCTCCCCATCACGCCATGCCCCTAACGGCTGCACGTACGCTTCGGGTAGCACAGTGGACAGGAGGTGCGCTTGCTTTAGGGTTGGGAATTATGTTACGCGTAACCAACCCTACGCAAGAAACCTATACTGATTTTGCAACTAAAACTGTTTCAAAGCTCTTGATTCGCGACCTATGTCGTGCCAATGATCGCGCGCCTAAGTTATTCGACAGTCTTGTGAAGAATGGATGCCAAGTCTTTCAACAAGATGGAGAAACGGAAATTCGTGCATTTATTGCGCACAATACTGAACGGCAAGATTTCTTCCTCTTCAGCCTTTACACGACTGAATTTCCGATTCGACCCCTCAGGGTTCTTGGCATTTTTGATCACTTTTTCCTACTTTAAGAGTCCGGGGCTCACCCTAGATAAATGGCTCCTTGACGCAGAATTTCCCATCCCTGATCGCGCCAACGTACGACGGTAGAAGGAATGCGATCGCCCTGGGGCGGCAATTCCCAAATATTGCTGGTGAGCAAAGTCGGAAATTCAGCGGCGATCGCGTCGAGATCTTCTAGCGGAGGATTGCCTGAGCGATTGAGGCTAGTTGTAGCCAACGGTCCCATCTGACTTAAAATTTGCTGCGCCAATGGCCAATTGGGCACCCGTACACCAATCGTTTCAGGCGTTTCGGGATTCATGCAAGAGGGCACAAGCTGACTTTTTGGCAATACCAACGTCAATGCGCCTGGCCAATGCTGGGCCGCCACAGCAGCCCATGCCGTTTGAGCCTCCGCATCTCCATTGACATAGGGCCACAGCGCTTCTGGGGAAGCAGCCATCAAAATGAGCGGCTTTTCAGAAGAGCGCTGTTTAGCCTCGTAAATTTTGGCTGCTGCTGCTGGCTGACAGGCCAAAGCTGGCACAGTATCCGTAGGAAAGGCAATCAGTTCCCCCGCTTGCACGGCTGCCGCTAAAGCGGCAATGGATGCTTGAGGCATGGTTAACCCTGCTCAAAGGCCGCAGCCAGATCAATATAGCCCTCCGCTGCTTTTGCTAATGCAGCCTGAACTTGGGGAACAGGTAAGCTGCCTAACTCTTGCGAAGAAATAGTTCCAGAATCTTGAGGGTCAGGAACGCGAATGCGAAGGTTCAAGCAGCCAGATTCTACCTCTTTAGCACCAATCACGCCCATGGCCGGAACCTTAGCTTTTTCGGCATTGCGGATTTTTTTGCCCAGGCGATCGCCCCCTGCATCCACTTGTACGCGAATCCCTTGGGCCAGTAAGTCTGCGGCCACTTTTTGCGCAAAGGGGATATGCTCATCAGAGACAGTCAACAGCCGCAATTGTTCAGGAGACAACCAGAAGGGGAAGTTTCCGGCATACTGCTCAATTAAAATCCCCACCAGCCGTTCCAAGGAGCCGAAGGGCGCACGGTGGATCATAATCGGGCGCTTGCGGACCCCATCTTCTGCCACATATTCCAACCCAAACCGCTCGGGCAGAATATAGTCCACCTGAACGGTGCCGAGTTGCCACTCGCGCTCCAGCACGTCCTGGAAAATAAAGTCTAGTTTTGGCCCATAGAACGCTGCTTCGCCAATTCCCTCGAAGTGATCCATGCCCAAGGTTTCTACAGCCCGACGAATCGCAGTTTGGGCTTTATCCCAAGCCTCATCACTCCCGATATATTTATCT
Organism: Stenomitos sp.; assembly: GCA_036704065.1. Taxonomy (GTDB): domain Bacteria; phylum Cyanobacteriota; class Cyanobacteriia; order Thermosynechococcales; family Thermosynechococcaceae; genus JAAURS01. Next base: position 206 of record DATNQK010000087.1, on the reverse strand, counting down.
GAGGCTGGGTCACGAAAGCTGAGACGGGCGCGGAAGTTCTTCAATTGCAGCTTGGAGAACACCGACAAGATCAAATCCACAACCTTCAGAAATTCGTCGTCGAGTTGTTCTGGGGTCACAAACAGGTGAGAATCATCCACGGTAAAGCCACGCACCCGCGTTAAGCCACCCAACTCGCCCGACTGCTCGTAGCGATAGACGGTACC
>DATNQK010000086.1:0-3846 GCA_036704065.1 Stenomitos sp. | reverse complement strand
GGAACGCGACATACATGGCGACACCGACAAAGGAGAGCACCACAACAAAAACGAGGAACCCTACCACCTGGCAAATCGTGCCATCCAGACTCATCACGGAACCCGTAAACTTGATATTGCTAAAGGTGGCGGCAACAAAGTTGGTCAGGGCCGAGAGCAACCCCTTTGAGCTACATGCCGATGCAGCTTGAGCGTTCGCTGGCAGTCCATATAAGCCGACCAGAGCGAAGTAGTACAACGCGATCGCCGGACGGTTTCTTTGGAAGAAGAGTTTGTACTTTTGAATCAGTAGAATGCCTGCGACACAGATCCAATACAAGGCGCACAGTTGCTGCAAGAACGGATCCTGCAACAGTTGGGCGACTGCGGTTGACCCTATCCCGACCACGGGCCAAGACGTGAGAACTTGCTTCCAGTTCAGAGGACGATCCACAGCTCCAGGTAACGCAGTTTGACGATTCATGAGCAGTCTCCTTTGGTTTTCTGAAGGCTCTGTATTGGTTATGGAGTGCAGCAAACAAAAGCGAACATTTTGTTTGCACACCTCGAAAGCGGTCGCGAAGTCGGTGCATCCAAGAGGTGGGTGCAACGTCCACGGGCGTCTGTGGTGTCGAGTCTGGGAGCAGCCAACTCTTGAACTTTTGCAGTTGACGATGGAACAGCATTCGCACCGCTGGAACAGACCGATTTAAGGCTTGAGCAATCTCTTTGAAGGTTTCTCCCTGCATTCGCCGCTCTACCACTTCGCGCTGATACGGCGTTAACTGTTCTAGCAGTTGCTCAAGTTGCTGCACCAAGACAGGATCGGCCTGCACGGGCTCAAACGCGTCTTCAACCGTGGCGATCGCTGCCGCTTGTGCTGCATTCTGGGTTTTGGTTTTCCGTGACTGTTGACTGAGTTGGGTGCGGATTTTCCAGAACACCCAGGTGATGAGGCGAGTGCCTTTGGAAAAGTCAAAGGTATGCACTGCCTCAATCACAGCTTTTTTCGCCTCTTGCTCTAAGTCCTCGTAGGCGCTGTAGTGATAGATGGAGACGAAGTAGCGCGTGAGTCGGTAGATCAGGCGTTGGTTCGCTTCGATGAGCTGCACCAGTGCCCGTTCACCTTGACGCAAGATGAAGTGGTGGTTAGAGCACGATTCAGAACTCGATGGGTCACAAAGAAGGTTATGTCTATCTTGGGCTTGTCGAATCAAAAGATGTTCCTGTGCAAGAGTCAGCATTGGCTTCAGTCCTCATGCGTTCTCGTAGGTCAAATGGGAAACCGGAGACAAGGCAAAATTTTGTATGTGATACTGTTCACTCGCTGTAGAGAAATAGCGAGTGGGGCAGGGTTGGGGTGAAAAAAGCGGATACCGAGGCCAAACGCTGACTAACGCTTACCAAATCAGCATTTGGAAACCTGGGCTAATTCAAAAGTGGATCATAGAATACGCATGAGAACCTCCTTGGTTCTTGTCAGGGGTGGGGCCGTTGTGTTCCACTGTCCAGGTGATTGATTACAACTGGCCCTACCTTTTAACGTCTGTACCGAGCACTGGAAAACTAGATTGGGGATGCTTTCACAGTCTTGTGAAAGCCTGTCGCAGTTGAGGCGTGGAATAAGCGCGATCGCTTGCCTCACTGAGAACTGCCCTATCTAGTTAACCTGCACGGCATTGCTAGATGGAGCGCTCATTGTGAGAGGTGTGGAGGGAAAAGCAAAAAGCACGCTCAGATCGGATAGGCATCATATGTCTGACTCCTGAGTTGTTTGGGATGAATGCTCACCCATGCGCTGCTTGCGCTTTCCACGGAACAAGGGGCATGGGTGAGCCGTGACTTGAGGTTTTATGACCCTCTTATTAGGGGTTATGTCGAGCTACGGAAAAAACGCTCAATATTGCAATATTTTGTAATATTTAACTGAGTCGCCTTGTACGTTGAAATCGCCGGAAAGCTTGCTCTACTGAGGCTTTAAGTGTTCCGGTTCAGCGCTGAAGATAATGTGAGCATACTCAGATCGGATGGGTATCATTGTCTTACTCCTTGTTTTACGGGGATGAATGCTCACCCATGCACAGCTTGCGCTTTCCACGGAACAAGAGGCATGGGTGAGCGACGACTTGAGGTTGGATGACCCTCTTATTAGGGGTTATGTCGGGCCGCAGAAAAAACGCTCAATATTGCAATATTTTTTAACATTTAACTGAGCAACCCCGAGCCATAGAAACGCTGCAAAGCTATATCTACTGAGGCTTTAAGCGTTCCGATTCAGCTCTGAGGCAATATCTTCATCAGTGATGGGTGACAGGACGCCCTGTTCAATTAGCTCGTCCAGAAAATTCTCAATAATTTCGGCACCAGTGCTAGAGGTACTCAAGATGCGTCCACCTTTGAGCGCAACGTACTGCTCTAACTTGGCCTTATAGCCATTCTTTAAGTACAGGGTCAGTTTGGGCTTGGTGGTCGCCACACGGTTTGTTTCAAGCACATCGGTTTCACCTTACTATGGGTTGCGTAAGCTATAGTAACGCACGGTGCGTTACCAATCAAGTTAGTTCTCACTTTCTCATCAACATTCATACACATATGTCTTAAGGCTCTGAAAGACAAAGCGAGGTTGGCTATTGCTGAGCATTTTGGAGATCAGGAGCTGAGTACATCAGAGATAACCATGATTAAGAGTGAACGCTCCTTGTAAACGACCCCTACCCCAGACTCAGCTTCTAAATATGTTCTTCAGAGACCAACTTTGTTCGTAACTGCTGTAACCTCCCCAAATAGTGACCACATAGTACTACTACTTTAAGGTAGAGTGCAACTATTAGATTACTCTCTCACCGTGCTAAGAAGGGGTAGTGTTGTTATGAAACCTTGCGTGGCCACTGACAAAAAGCAAAACTCTGTCTACTTAGCGGAACAGCTTGAGGCAAAAGTTAAGGCAGCTGCCAAAGCTGCTGGCAAAGGTTTTAGCTCCCTGATTGAAAATTTATTAGTCCGAATCTATTTGAACCATGCTGTCGTTGTTGACCTTTCTGAAGAAGACAAAGCTCTTCTCACTCAGTTGGCTAATGATGAAATGCGCTCCGTGGACAACATGGCCCAGGTGCTTCTCAGTGAAGCGATAAGAAAGAAAGCTAAACGATAAGATCAACCAAAACGGCTGGATACTTGCTACTTGCCCTAAACGATCAATCACTCAACCCAAGTAGAGATAAGCGACAATACTCAAGCGAAATTGCCGCCACTTTTTGCAAGTAGCGCGATCACCTGAGTCATGCCTGGTGATAATGGTACAGATTTAGTACCGTCAGTCGAAGCTGAGGTTCACAAACTCGTCATCCAACTACTGGACAACAAATTAGGCTTAACCCGTCTGTCGATACTCCAAATCAAGGGAAAGCGTTGCGTTTGGCCTCTTCGCTCGTTTCTGTTTTCTTTCAGTCGTCTTGGAAGCTGAGTTTTCATTGTTTTGCATAAGATCACCCATTGTTTCTAAGTCATTCAATTCAATAGGTGATCTTGTAAGGTCAGATTCACTGGGAGTCTCTTGGATGCGTTCTCTGCGCTCCGCCCTGCGTGATAGAATCCCCCAGCATGTTTCCCAATGGCCTTGGTTTAGGGAAAAGACCCGAATCTTGATGCCTAGATAATGGGGATGATTCACCGTCCATCGAAACTGAGTCTTGATGCCGAGCTGGGATAAGAGCTGATGAACGATTTGGCCTTCCAGGTGCAACGGAACAGAAAACAACGCTAAGGCTAAAAGCCTTATAGGGCATAGCTTTCAGCCGTCAATTTTTCAGATTTTTGAACCCCTGAATCGCTGTAAGCCTTTCTAGACATAGGTTTCGAAAGATGAGG
>DATNQK010000085.1:0-1891 GCA_036704065.1 Stenomitos sp. | reverse complement strand
AGTCAACCTTACGGCCTTGGAACAGACGTCGAATCCGACCATCTTGAGGTTGACGCCGCTCTGCAATGTCGAGTTCAGCGATAATTTTAAAGCGCGATACTACCGCAGGCACGATCTTGCGCGGTAAGGGTGGAAAGGCTTGAGCCAGCACACCATCTTTGCGGAACCGGACTCGTAAATGTTCTTCTTGCGGTTCGATGTGAATATCGGATACGCCTTCTTGCAAAGCCTTAGCGAGTATTTTATTGACCAAGGCAATAATGGGCGCAGTCTCTGCGTCTTGCAGTGCCGCCCCTAAGTCTGTATCGCCCTCGTCGGCTGCCAACTCTTCAAAGCCAACAATGTTGTCTAGATCTTCGGCTAAGTCAATGTTGAGCTGAGCTTGATGCGCTTGCTCTTGCCGTTCGGCGTTTTCATCTAAGTACTGCTGAATGAGGTGCTGATAGTCTTCAGCGGCAATCACCATTCTCCGCAACACTAACCCCTCAGGGCGGAGAATTCGATTAAGTCGATCTAACGCCTCTAAGTTATCAGGGTTGACCATCGCTACCAACAGCGTAGGCGGATCAACATCCTGGTTTAAACTAATAGGAATCAGCTCGTAATTTCGACAGATTTCTAACGGAATGTAGCGCTCAATTAATTCGCCAACTTGATCTGTAGGGATCTGATTTACTTCAGGATCAAGCGAATCAATCCCATAAATAATTTTGAGTTCAAAAAGCTGTTGTTGTTTGTACTGACGTAATAAGTCCGGTGGCAACGGTTTTCCTGTTAAACCTTGAACCACTTCCACCAGAGATTTACCAGATTGCCGGCTTTCCATGGAGGCCTGAAGCATCTGCTCTTGGTCAATGTATCCAGTTCGGATCAGCTTATTGCCAAATGGGGAGAAGCTTTGCCGCGTAATCAGCGCACGTCGCGAAGAAGAAGAGTTGACCATAGGGCTTCAAACTAAAACCTCAAGGAGATACAACGTATACGGATATAAGTGTTATCCGGCTCTTTGAGTGCACAACTGATGGGTTGTATAAGTGCAGTCTCTTTCATCGTTCCCACATTGAAACGATTTTCTAGCAGTCTAAGGGTGGAATAATGAGAAATATTTTGGGAAGACTAGATTTATAAACATAAGAACTTGTACATCAGTACTGATGGCGTACCTTGATTAAACCATACAGCTTATGAGTTCTAATGCCTGAGGGGGGATGCTCAAGACTTTAGGACTGTAGAGTGCCAGGCCTCATCTTTTCCCTGAGCAGCCTTCTGGGTCAACAATGTTAAGCTTAAATTTCAAGCCCTAATGCTTCAATTTTTTGCCACAAATACAAATCTGCTTCAGGATCCTCATGGGAAGCCTTTGGCGGAAACCCCTACTTGGATGCATAAGGTCCCGTCTATTATGGTTAAGAGTAGTCCTTTAAAATTCTCTAGAGTAGACGCTTGCCTCTCTCCTAACTCTATAGCATGCATCTAGAGGTAAGTTAAGGCCTTTCCATTATGTTCACTGCAATCAGTTGTCAATAAGTTTGAGATAGCCATGAGCGAGGATACAAAGACGATCGAGACGACGCCCTTTACGGACAAGGATCCTGCAGATAACCTTGACGCCACAGTTCAAAGCAGCGCAGAACAATTAGAAACGACTGAACCGCAGACCTCTGCTCCAGAAGAAGAGAGTTCTACTGAATGGCAAGCGGTTGATACAAGTGGTTCTGAAGAGGGTGTCAGGGCTACTGAAAATGAGGCAGATGTTGAAGATGCCCTGTCCCAACTGGCGACGGAGGTAGAATCTTTGCGGCTTCAAGTTGAAGAGCGCACTGGTCAGTGTGTGCGTATGGCTGCGGATTTCGATAACTTCCGGAAGCGAACCGAGCGCGAAAAGAGTGAC
>DATNQK010000084.1:0-1731 GCA_036704065.1 Stenomitos sp. | reverse complement strand
TAGTGGTGCTGGCAATGACCTATGTGGGTTTGTCTTGGACTGATCATGCCCCTGCTTGTGCCGATCCAGGACCGCTATCGATTGGGCTTCAATCTCCAATTCAGTCGGTAAGCTGTCAATAAATTTTCAGTTCATCCGTTGAGACACTAAACCAGCCAAAGATCGCTTATACTCTAGAGCGATCTTTGGCTGGATAAAATTTGCCTCTAAGCCACGAACCTTAGAGGGCTTCGAAGTAGACTTTAGACTTCACAGGATCGGGGCTCATGGTTACATCGCCCGGTTTCCAACCTGCGGGGCAAACTTCGTCAGGGTGGGACTGGACGTGCTGGATAGCCTGAAGCACTCGTAAGGTTTCGTCTACGTTACGGCCAAACGCAAGGTTATTGATGGTGGCATGTTGAACGATGCCTTCTTTGTCGATGATGAATAAGCCGCGCAGTGCGATACCAGCTTCAGGGTCAAGGACATTGTAAGCGGTACTGATTTCTTTCTTCAGGTCTGCAACCAGCGGGTAGTTGAGGTCGCCAACGCCACCGGATTTGCGATCTGTTTGAATCCAAGCCAGATGCGAAAACTGGCTATCTACGGAAACGCCTAGGATTTCTGTGTTCAGCGCACTAAACTCGGCATGGCGATCGCTAAAAGCCGTAATTTCAGTGGGGCACACGAAGGTAAAGTCTAGGGGATAAAAGAACAACACCACATATTTACCGCGATAGCTCGACAGGGTAATGTCCTTAAATTCTTGGTCGTAGACCGCTGTGGCGGTAAAGTCTGGTGCGGGTGTACCGACTCGTAGGCATCCAGTCTCAGTCATTGCGTCATTACTCCTAGTACATTCACTCCTTAACATAGGCAAACCGAACCTCAGGGGTGCAGGAGATCGATGGATATTCCTGCCTGCATCGCGCTTGGCTGAAGCCTAATTTCCCCTCAGCGGTGTACCACTGCCACAGAGGAAAACATTAATAAATAGTTACATCTTCACCACTGTATCAGACACCTAACCCTTTTAATGGTCTGCCATAAGGATAGGTAGCACTGAAAGGCCAAGCCAAAAACCTTAGACCGAAGGCTGCGATTGCAGTGCCGTAAGGATAGGTTTTACCACCCAGTTGAGCCCGACTTTAAGCTGATGCTCTAGGGTAGGCATGCGATACAAGTAAATAAAGCGACGGGCAAGGTAGGCGAATGGGCCTTCCAAGGTGACACCCAATCCCGCGAGGGCAGCGGTATCGGTGCCCAAGGTTAACATTTCGCCAAGGTGAGCATAGCGGAAGGGCAAGAGGGGACGACCGGACAACGAGGCCCATACGTTCCAAGCAACGCAGTCAGCCTGTTGAATGGCAGCTTGCGCTGTGGTTGGCACGGCTAAGCCGTTGGCATCGCGACTCTCTGCAACATCACCCAAGGCAAACAGATGGGGTTGCTGGGTAAGGTTGAGGGTTGTGTCGACTTGCAAGCGTCCATCCTCGGCATGGGAAACGGGAAGGGCACGAATGGGTGCAGCGATCGCATTACCGACGGTCCAGAGCACCAGATCGGCGGGGAGGGTATCGGTTTGGCCTTTGTACTCCACCACAATGTCGTTGGCATTAACCTGAAGTAAGGTGGTGTCTAAGTCCACCCAAACTCCACGCTGATCTAGCGCTGATTGGGCAGCTTCACGATTAAAGGGCGGAGATTGCTTTAACAAGGTATCGTTGCGGTCGATGAGACGAATCCTGC
>DATNQK010000083.1:0-5991 GCA_036704065.1 Stenomitos sp. | reverse complement strand
CGATCGCCGTTGGTTACTTTTATGGCGGCAAGTCGTGGTGTCAATATTTTTGCCCAATGGCTCCGGTTCAAAGTATCTACAGTGAGCCAGGGGGATTGCTGAGCAGCAAAGCGCATACCAGTGAACAACTGGTAACGCAATCCATGTGTCGCACGGTACAGCCAGATGGCAAAGAGCAAAGTGCTTGTGTTGCGTGTCAAAATCCCTGCATTGACATTGACGCTGAACGTACCTATTGGAACAGCTTGAGTAAACCCGAAACCTCATTTCTGCGCTATGGCTATGTGGGTTTGGTAATTGGCTATTTTGGCTATTACTATCTCTATGCAGGCAACTGGAACTATTACTTCTCTGGGGCGTGGCTGCGGCAAACCGATCAGCTCGCTTCACTATTTGACCCTGGACTTTACCTGTTTGGGCAAGTAATCAATATCCCAAAATTGGTTGCAGTTCCGCTTGTGCTGGGTGGATGCACGGCGATCGGGTATTGGGGTGGACGGTGGATCGAAAAAAGCGCCAAAGCTTACAGTCGGCGACATCAGACAAATCTGGCGAACGAGACCCTGCGACATCGCATTTTTACCTTATGTACTTTTGGTATTTTCAATTTCTTCTTCATCTTTGGGGGACGTCCGCTCGTGCAGCTTCTCCCCTTGTCAGTACAATACCTCTACGACCTGGGTTTAGTGGCGCTGAGCACCCTCTGGCTTTATAAAACCTGGCGACGCAGTCCTGATCTCTATTCTCGTGAAAATCTAGCGAATCGATTCCGCAAGCAGTTAGAGAAGTTGCAGCTTGATGTTTCACAATTTTTAGAAGGACGAGTGCTGAGTGATCTCAATACCCATGAAGTGTATGTGTTAGCCAAGGTGCTGCCTGGGTTTACTCGCGAGAAACGACATCAGGCGTATAAGGGCGTTGTGCGAGAAGCATTGGAAGAAGGCTATGTAAACTACTCCAGCAGTCTGGAAATTTTGCAGCAAATGCGCCAAGAATTGGGCATTACGGATGACGAACACCGCATGGTGTTAGATGAAGTCGGCATTGAAGACCCAGAGTTGCTCAACCCAAATCGTCAACGCAGTTTAGAAAATCAGATTCGCTTGACTGGCTATCGTAAATCCCTAGAGCGATTAATGCTGCTACAACAAAAACAGATTGATCGCACAGCATTGGAGCACGTCTCATTGCAAGAGTCAGCTGCTGTTCGTGCGCTGCGCCGTCAATATTCCATTACTCCCCAGGAAGAAGAGGGGATTCTGAATGGATTTTCGGATCAGGCAAGTCGTGTCAAAAAGGCAGAGTTTCTTCTGGCACAGTTACCCGAATTGATCGACTGTTACCGTGCCCTGAATCAACCGATATTGCAAGCGTACAAAGCGGTGTTAACCCTGCTCCGAGAAAACATTAGCCATAAAAAAGAACTGGTTGTACGCGCACTTCTGGAAACCCTGGAACTTCTTCAGTCTGATCCAGCGGCCTTCAGCCTAGCCCAGTCGTTACAACAAGCTTCACCTGCCGTTTTGAAAGAGATTCTAGATCAAGAAAAATGGGAGGATCGTCTGCCGCCAGCGATCCTACAATGTTTGACGCAACCTGGAGAAACGCCTGTTTCCTGTTCTCTGGAATTCTCTTCTGAAGCAATTCTGGGATATCTAGAAGCCTTGCTTCAGGATCAAAATCCCATGATTCAAGCGGCCTCGCTCTATATCATGGCTCAATTGAACTTAGAACACAGTCAGGCGATCGCCCAAAATAATCGTCATCAGTTCTCTTCTCCTTTGGTGCAAGAAACGATGGAGCGGCTCTTATCATCGCCTTCACCCCTAACCCTCAGCCACTTCCCAATGCTGGAGAAAGTGGTTTATTTATTTAACAGTGACTTCTTCCACCGGATGCGGAGTGAAACCCTCACGGCCCTTGCGGAGCGGGCGGAGGTGAGAGCTTATCAGCAAGGAGCCATGATTACAGAAGCTGGAGATACCTGTCGAGAGTTACTGCTGTTGATCGAAGGTGATGCTAACATTCACTACCAAACTGAATCTGGCGTTCGGGTGGAGCAGTTACATCCTGGCCAAACCCTGGATGAACTGGAGGTTTTAGCGCATAGTAGCTCAGAAAATACAATCATTGCGGATAGTGAAAAGACGCGAATTCTGGCGATTTCGGTGGATGCTTTTGATGATTTACTCGACCATGACCCTGATTTTGCCCGACGCGTTTTGGAATTAGAAAGTCGGCAACTTCAGCGATTTGTGCGATCGGTACAGCCCCAGTCCTTTTAAACTGCTTTATTGCTCAATCTGCTGGGATATATCCTCTGATGCCTGGATTAGAGGCACTAATGAATCGTCCCTGTCCAGAAAACTCGAAATGGGCTATGGTCAATAGACTTCCCGAGTGGATGCTCTTGGGCAAAAATCGAGAACGTGTCATTCGCTTGATTGCTGAACTTCGATCATCACTTGGATGAAAGATAACTGAACAGCGTGTTTGGAGATCGAATCTGTTGGCTGGAATGATCTCGCTGAAGTGGATCGTAATTTCTTTTTCTTTCAGAACGAATATTTGCCACTACCGTCCGATTACACGGTACAAATTCAACCAGTGAAACCAAACGTTGCTCGACGCAGACATTTTCTGGCAAGCGAACAAAATGTGTTTTTCGGTTCAAGCTAGCTATGAAGGATAAGATCGCTCATACTGAAGGTGAAATCTGTTTGAGTGAGGAGCCTTTATGTTATCCCAAGAACTGAAAGCTCAAATCTTCAAGTTGCCTCCCAGCGATCGCCTTGCGCTGATCTCTGCCATTGTTGAATCCCTGCAAGATACTTCCATAAATCAGCCTGAACGCTCTGGCGCAATTCAACGTATGAGGGGTTTGTTAACAACAGATCGACTTGCCCCAACTGATGAAGAAGTGGCAATGATGTTAGAAGAGCGGCGGGTGGAGAAGTATCTTCAGTGAGAGTCTTAATATATCAATTGCAGATATTAATAAATATCTAAGCGCATCGAAGTTACCTCAAAAACTAGGTTTCTTAAATATGTGAATCTTTGGAATATATCTAGCTCAGATAAAGATAATATGCTGCGAAAATCCCCTATGGTTGCCTAAAAAAGGAAAATATAATTATGGGCTTTCCTCGTATGCAGTCTTATAAGGCAAATATACTAAAAAATTAGATCCAATTAGAGTTGTAGAGTTTGTATAGATTCAGTATATGGCACTCATTTTTTCTTGAAGAGATAAAAATGAGTGTGTATTTTTTTCTTTTATGGGGCACTCTAAGGTTGTTGACTTTTAGGGCTTTTTGTTCAACATGAAACTCTCATCTCTGGTAGTAGCTATCTTGCTTGCAGGCTCCAATCTATCTGCTTCACTAATGCCTACTTTGGCTCAAGAAGTAACAGTTAAGTGTGTTAAAACAGCTCAAGGTTTTAGCGACTGCAAAGAATTGAATACTTTCAAGATTCCTGAGGGGACACCCATCAGTGTTACGCTCAAAGATAGAATTTCCTCAAAGACTGCCCGTGTATATGATCTTATCTATTTCACCGTCGATAAACCTGTCGAGGTTAATGGAATCGAAGTTATTAAGAAGGGAGCAATAGCTAGGGCAACCGTCAAGGAAATTAGTAAAGCTCGGATGCTGGGCCGTAGAGGAAAATTAGGTTTTGAATTCCTCGATGTCTCTATCGCTGATGGCAGCTTAGCTGGAATTAAGTCAAATTATGTTGGCAAAGGTGGTGGTATATCTGGCGGCATGGTAGCAGGAGTGGTGTTACTTAGTCCCCTATTCCTTTTGTTGGGTGGTTCTGAGGCTAAGTATGAGGCTGGTACACAATATAATGTATATTTAGCTCAAGATATATACCTTGATCAATCCAAGTTTGAGAAATCTAAGGTTAACTTAAACTAGCTGTATTACAAAGCTCACATATTTTTCAGATTCACAGAGGGTGAAAGCAAGTGTTACGAACCAGCTCCGTTTTGGGGCGGTTCCTTGACTCAATTACCTCAACACTCGGCACTGGTGGTTCGATGTTTTCAAATCAACCTTTTCTGTGTAGTGTTAACTACGCATTGGAGCAGGTGGACGGGATACGCGGGCTAGTGGTTTATTTTTACGGCCTCCGCTCAATTTGAGGCTGTTTTGCTACTTTCCTCCTATTCTGTTTTAAGAGGCATCTTTCTCGACTAAACAGTGATCAAAGATCGTGCAAAGCTGACGTGTCATGGCGCGTGCTGTGTAGGGTTCAAAGGCAGCCCAGTTGAGGGGAGGGCAATAGTCTTTGGGGTAGTGCATGAACTCTTGTAGCAAAGGAGCGATCGCCCCATAATTCTCCTGCGGTTCAGCCCCTGGGGTAAACGTTGCCACTTGCCCTGCCTGACACGCTTGTAGAATATCCACCACCGTACTGTTGGGGTGGAAGATCGCCAAAATGGGTTTGCGTGCAAGCACCGCAGGGTATAGCTTCGATGCAGTATAGCGAGGGTCGTCAGAGCCGATCATCAAAATAGCATCGCTGTCTAATAGCAGTTGCTGGGCCGCAAAGTAAGGAATGCGATGGGGATACTCCCTTACCTGATCGCCAAGGCCATATTCCTGGGCTATCGGTTCAATGGTTTTAACCGCGCGATCGCCTTGGGCATAACTCGTGCCAACAAAATGGAGACGGAGCGATCGCAATACTTCTGGCTGTTGCTCACCCACTTGCCGGAGTGAATAAAACAACGCACGCAAGGCCGTCGCCATATCTGGCCCACCACGACCCACATAAACCCAGTGACGATTGCCATCATTGGGGTCAAAAATCGACTGGGGAATTGCAAGGTTAGGCAGTTGCGCAAAATCATCCTCTGGCGCACCAAAGGGTAGCACACTAAATTGGGTCGGCGACAAATGTGGGTAACGCTGCTGCAACAATTCAGGATAATCCGGTGAGACTGAAATTACATGGCTCACCCCTTGCATCGCCCGTGGCTCTAAAAACTGCGCCATTGCTTTATCGACCGCATACTTAAATCGTCCCCCTGGCGGAATCGCCGATGCCCCCGATTGCGATTTGCCCTGCCGCGATTGGTAAAAGCCCCCCAGCCAAGGATCTTGAAAATCGAGCACGTAGGGAACACCAAACTTCCGCTGCCACCGTGCGCCTAAGGTCATTACAGGGAAGATGGTTGTGGAGAAAAAAACCGCATCGAAAGCTTGCTGGGCCAGAAGGCGATCGCCCATTCGTTGAAAAAACGGTAAACAACGTAGCCCTAAGTTGCCCAAGCCCACCTTGCGGGTATAGCGAGTGGCAAAAGCTGCTGTGCGATGAATGGCTAACTCCGATGGAAGTAGTTGAACCAGGTAGGGATCTTGGGGATGTTCCACAAACTGCGGTGCTACCGTTAAAACTTCTGCTTCCCAGCCATATTCAGCAAGGTAGGGAAGCATCGTGCGAATCCGCTGACTATCTGGTGCATTGATGGGCGCAAAATGCGGACTCACCATTAATACCCGCTTCAGGGGACGCTGAGCGGCGGTGGAAGGGGGAGTCGTTTGGGAATGCGTCAGCATGGGATTACCCGCAAAACAAAGAACGATAAAACCTACAAATACTCTCCTGGGAGCTGTTAGGAAGGGTTTGCTTCCCAGGAGAGGAGTTAGGGCTAAGCCGCTTGAGCGAGCGAGGTTCTACCAGCGGTCATCTCGCGGTACAGTGCCTCGTATTGATCCACAATGGCCTGGGCTGTAAACATCTTTTCCACGCGCTGACGACAATTGGCTCGGTCAATCTGTGGCAGATCCAACACCGCTTGACATAAATCCGCTGTGGTTGCCCCAATAAACCCATCCACTCCCGGACGCACAATTTCGGGCACCGCGCCGCGTGGGGTAGAAATGACAGGTGTGCCACAAGCTAACGCTTCGGTAAAAACAATCCCAAAGGGTTCTTCCCACTCAATCGGCACAATCATTGCAGCCGCTTGGCCCAGGA
>DATNQK010000082.1:0-10662 GCA_036704065.1 Stenomitos sp. | reverse complement strand
ATATACCAACTGCGACAAATCCTCAGGTAAGGGTTGATTGCCAGCCACAAGATGACTTTCAATCATCACGCCTGAAAGGTGCCGTGACCCGCTCAGCAATTGTTCTGCAACCTCCTCTAGTACAATCGGCTGACGATTATGATCCTTGAGGGCATTGGCGTGGCTGCAATCCACCATGATCCGCGAATTGAGGTTCAGCCGCGTTAATTCTTTAGCCGCTGTTTCAACGTAAGACGCCGCATAGTTAGGCCCAGACTTGCCACCGCGCAAAACCAGATGGGTATCTGGATTGCCAGTGGTTGCGACAATGCTCGCTAGGCCATGCAGGTTGATTCCCAAGAAATGATGGGGCTGACTCGCTGCTAGCATCGCGTTAATGGCGGCTTGTAGGCTCCCGTCGGTATTATTCTTGAACCCGATGGGCATTGACAGTCCTGAGGCCATTTCGCGGTGTGTTTGACTTTCCGTGGTACGCGCACCGATCGCCGTCCAGGAAATCACATCGGCAATATATTGCGGAGTAATGGGATCGAGGAGTTCAGTTGCAGCAGGTAATCCCAAGCCTGCTAAATCGAGCAGCAACTTGCGGGCCAAGCGCATTCCCGTGTTGATATCGTAGCTGCCATCCAAATACGGATCGTTGATCAGCCCTTTCCACCCAATATTGGTGCGGGGCTTTTCAAAGTACACCCGCATGATAATTTCTAAATCGTCTGAAAGCTCTTGCCTCAACTTGGCAAGGCGCTGACCATAATCGTAGGCGGCTGCAACATCATGGACGGAACAAGGCCCCACAATTACCAATAGCCTGCGGTCTTCATTGCGCATGATGTTGCGAATGCGATCGCGTGTACTGGCGACTAGGGCTGAGGCTGCTTCTGTAATGGGCAGTTCATGATGGAGCAGGGCGGGGCTAATCAAGGGATTCGTCTCTACGACATGAAGGTCATAGGTTTTTTGCATGGCGGATATCGGTGAGTGGAATAGGGCGAGTGACAACGCCAAAGAACGGCTTCCCGCACGTCATCCATTGTGCGGCGTTTTGGGAGTAGCAGAGTATCAATATCGCTGGTTTGTAACGATTGTGAAACATCCCGTCTCCTATTTTAGAAGGCTGTTTCCATTTATGGTCGAGAATCGGGCATAAAGCACAACCCTAGGCAAATCGCGACTGAAACCAGTGCAACAAAGGGTCGAGGCTAAGGGAGGGGAATTTCCATCCCAAAAATTCAAACCCGTGGGGTTCTTCTGCTTGCGACTTGGTAATGACGGGCGTGGGTGACTCATCTCGCCAATAGGCAATTTTTGTGCTCAGGGGTTGTAAGACGGTGTTGGGATAATAAAACGCGAGGATTTGCGAGGCAGACCAGCCCTGCTGACTGAGGGCATAAGAGCCTGTTTGGCTCAAGCCAACTCCATGTCCTAAACCGCCACCTGTAAATGCAAACCCTTTTAATCCCTTGGTGGGGGTAGTGCCATTAGGGCTGGAAGGATTAGCACCGACAGGATCGACATAAAATAACAGGCTGTTTGGTGCCTCAAAGGCCCGCAAAACTTCATCTTTGGTGAGATCAATGGTCCCGGCATCGGTCACGACCCGCAGGCGTTGAACTCGACCTGAGGCGGCACGAGAGAGCACCGTCAAGGCTTGAATATTTTGAAATTTAGCGAGCGGGTGTTGCTGTTGTTTTAAAAAATCTCTCAGGTTCTGGTTGAGTTTTGGCAGCGATGCCTCTGTTCTCCAGCGTAGATATTGCCACCCATCTTCGTTAAACCCTTTTTTGACCTGAATGAACGCACGAAATGCAGCTTCGTTGGCCAAGCTACGGGTTTTGAGATCCCAGATGCGATTGGGCGCGGCATCAATTCGGGCCTTGAGGTAGGGGCGTGGTTTACCCTCCCATACATCTTCAAAGGCTGCGGTGATCCCGCCTGTGGTTGAGGAGTACAACGCATCAATTAGTTCGTTGTTATAGGTCAAGACTTGGCCTACGGTGGCTGCGATCGCCCGATCTACGACGGGATCGGCATTGCCAATGCCTTCATAGACCTGACATTGGGTGGTGGCGCACAATTCGTAGCGATCTATCTTAAAGCGGCGTAGGTTGCGGAGCGCATAGGTTCTGGCCAAAATGGTTTGTGCTTCGATCGCGGTTCGAGGTGCATTATGGCCAATTTCGTAAGGTACCACTCCCCGCAGATAGCTTTCTAAGGGAACTTGATTGACTAAGGTATAGGTGCCATAGGCATTGGGCTGGAACCTGAGGCTGCCGGGGTACTGTTGATTGTCCACACGGATCAGTTGTTTACCAGCGGTGATGTTCACCTCATTGCGATGAAAGCGAAAACCATTGGCAACCCAGCTTAATTTGGGGCGGTTGGTCCAAGTTTTACGATCTAGATACCCTGTGGTGAGCCCTTTTATTTTCAGATCCTGGAGCAACAGGAGACGGCTGACGGTTGAATCGTAGCGATCGCGCTTGGCCCAGGCTTGCCAATGATCCGGTTGGGCTAGTTCTACCTCTACCCCTTGCGATCGCCAACGCTGCGCACTGGCCTCGGCACTTTCAAAGCTGCGGTGGGTACTTAACACCAGCCGTTCATCTTGCTGAGGTTGAGGCAACGGTTCAAGGGCAATATCAATTTGCAGGCGATCTGTGACGAAGGTTTCAGCTTTGCCACGATTCGCAAACTGAACCGTGAGCTGATCCCCTGGTAAAGCTTGCAACACCACCTTATCTTTGGGTTGTTGGCCAAATCGTTGGCGAACGCCAATTTTAAGGTCAGGATTTAACGGTGCCGCGTGGAGCGGCAGGCTGATTAAACTTATGGCTGTCATGCTTAGGGCAGCCGTGAAGATGAAGCGTCCTCCCTGAGCATTGTAGGGTCGTCCAACGCGACGTTGAGAGGGCGAAAAATTGTAGTTCCATTGAGGCCAATTTGTGTACCGCATAACCCACTCAGCTCTATCTCACTCGCATTCTAAACACTCACACCCGACACCAATGGTAGACCCGAGACAGGGGCTCCTGGCAACTAGACCCCGACAGTTTTGCCTTTATTCCCCTTATTTTGGATAGTTTTCCCCGAACGGGCCGCAGACCTTGTTAAGTTTTAAGATTTGATTCTACTGGTCCTGGAGCACGAAGCGGCAAATCAACGGTAAAGGTCGATCCTTTACCTAACTCGCTTTCCACGGAAATTACGCCTCCCATCATGTAGCAAAACGATTGTGTGAGGGCTAAGCCTAATCCTGTACCGCCATAGCGTCGAGCCGTAGTCGCATCGGCTTGTACAAAGGCATGAAACACATGCTGCAATTGTTCTGGCGTCATCCCAATCCCTGTATCTTTGACGCGAAATTGAATCCAGGGTTCGGTCCCAGCTGTGTTAGTGGGTGCTAATGTATGCTCCGCTGTTGGCTCGGCAATTGTAATGGTCTCTACGGTGAGTGTAATTATCCCTTCTTCCGTAAATTTGGCTGCGTTGCCCAGCAGGTTGAGTAACACCTGCCGTATTTTTGTGAGATCGGAAACCATAATGCCGAGGGAGGCACTTGCATGCAGTTGGTAGTGGTTCCGGTTCTTTTGCATCAATGGTTCCACGACGCGCCCAATATCTCGTAACAAGGGCAAAAGCTCAAAAGGCTCAATGCAGAGGGGGAACTTGCCAGATTCTACTTTGGAAAAATCTAAAATGTTGTTGATCAATGTTAAAAGATGATGGCCTTCGGTACGGATGGTTTCTAAATCTTCCAGTAAGTCCGTATAGCCTTGAATCTGACAATCTTCTTTCAGGAGTTCGCTATAGCCAATGATGGCAGTTAGGGGGGTGCGCAACTCGTGACTCATGGCTGCCAAGAAGCGGCTTTTGGCTTGGTTGGCAGATTCCGCAACATCCCTAGCACAGCGCAATTCCAGTTCAACGGTTTTTTGCACGGTTACATCTTGCCAAATCATTAACTGGCCGATGAGTTGTTGCCTTTTGCCGTAGAGCGGGGAGAGACGGATTTCAAACCAGTAAGGTTTACCTTCGATTAATTGTTCATGGGTGGCGAGCCGATGCTGCTGTGGCGATCGCAGCAACTGTTCGAGCAGAAGGGGCCAACGCGACAGAACTTCTTCAGCACCTTGACCCAAAATCTGACTTGTAGCCGTTCCTAAAATATTTTGAGCGGTAGGGTTGAGATCTAGGATGCGATTTTGTCGATCAAGGACGATAACGCCATCTTGCATACTCTCAATCACTGCATCCCGAGCAATGGGCACCACATCCAGCAGGTGGAATCGTCGCCGTCCGCACTGAGCCACTAAGCCAGTTACCAAAAAGCCAAACGGCGTCCAGTCTACCAAAAGCAAGGCTGTAGTACTGACTTGATAGATGCTTGCACTTTTGGGAAACAGAAAGATCTGACTGCTGAGGTACACGAGGTTTCCTAACCAAGGGGCGACAGCACACAACAGCAAAATAGAGACCTGCCCTCGGTAGAGGTGAGATGAGCGCCGCCACGTTTTTAGCAATAGCAGTGTTGACCATAAGATCAGACTGTAGTTGTAAACTGCATTGACATAAAAAAATGGGCCATAGATCATGCGCAAAAAAGACTGACTAGGGCTCAATAGCAGCAACTCGGTTTGTTGCCAAATCCAGCGGTGATTCTCATTGGTCCACACCAGCAGGGTTACGGCAATCGGCTCCAGCATTAATAGCACTTGCCGTGAGCGCGTTAGCCAACGATCTCGTCGCGTAAAGCTAAAGGTATAGACTAACCATGCGGTAGGGGCGATCGCGATCCCCAGATACTGAACCTTACCGGCCAAAATTTTAGTGTTGAGATCGGGCGTGCTCAGTTCCCAAGTGTAGGCCAACAGCCATAGGCTAATAGCGGCCGCAAAAATAGGGAAAGCGAGCGGAATCCGATCCCGCTGAGGGCTGGCCAACGATTGCCAGAGCAGCGATAAGCACAACCCTGAAGCCGCAATTAAAAACAAGATTAAAGGGTTCAATATTAATCTCGCAGTCACAACCATTAATGCAATGATTATGAGTGCTGCGTGGGGATTCTGTACACGGGCAACAAGGAATTTATACCTGGTTGACAACCGAAACCATGGGAACCTGTTTTGCTAGTAACTCTGTAGCAGCATCCATATCCAGCGGTGGCGCAAAGAAATATCCTTGTGCAAAAGCACACCCCAAAGCCTGAAGCTGGCGGAACTGTTCATGGGTTTCTACGCCCTCGGCTGTTACCGTTAGTCCTAAGGTGTGAGCCAGGGTAATAATAGTGCGCACAATTTCAAAATTTTCACTATCAACAGTCATTTGACTGACAAAAGAACGATCAATTTTTAAGGTATTAACGGGGAATCGTCTTAAGTATCCTAGAGAAGAATATCCGGTACCAAAGTCGTCAATGCTGAGCAAAATTTGGCGAGATCGAATGGCAGATAAGAGGGTGCGGGTGGCTTCCCCCTGATCCATGAGCATACTTTCTGTAATTTCTAAATTCAGCGCACTGCCTGGGATGCCTGTTTCTGCTAGTGTGCAGTCTAAAATCTCTAGGAGATTGGGTGCTTGAATTTGCTTACTGGCTAGATTCACACTCAGCTGAAACTGCAATGAGCTGCCATACTGACGTTGCCAAGCACAATATTGCCGACAGGCTGCCTGCAACACCCATTCGCCCATGGGCACAATTAGCCCTGTTTCTTCAGCCATTGGAATAAACTCGGCAGGCGAGACGAGGCCACGGGTTGGGTGATTCCACCGGACTAGTGCTTCAAAGCCATGCAGTTTTTCTGTTTGTAAGTCGTAAATTGGCTGATAGCGCAAGGAAAATTCTTCGCGTTCTAAGGCGCGTCGCAAATCATTCTCTAGATGGAGCTGTTGCAGGGTTTGTTCGTGCATCCTTTGGTCAAACACTGCATATTGAGCCTTGCCTAATCCTTTGGCCCAATACATAGCAATATCAGCATCTCGCAATAGGTCAGCCCCTTGGCAATAGTGGCTTGTTCCTAACACAATGCCGATGCTGGCTCCGGTGAAAACAGTATGGCCACCAAGTAACAGAGGTTCAGCGAGTTGTTCTAGCAAGCGTTCAGCCAGCATAATGGCATCCGAGCTATCGCGCAGGCTATCTAGAAGCACCGTAAATTCATCTCCGCCTAAGCGAGCAACGGTGTCTGTTTTGCGTACTGACCCTTTGAGTAATTGTGCAATTTCAATCAGCAGTTGATCGCCGATCGCATGGCCTAGACTGTCATTGACAACTTTAAAGCGGTCCAAATCGATAAACAGAACTGCAAACACATAGCTGTCGTGGCGTTTGCTACGCTGTAGGGCCTGTTCAATGCGATCCATGAAAAGCGTGCGATTGGGTAGCCCCGTCAGTGCATCGTGCAGGGCATCATGCATGAGTTGGGTTTGGGCTCGCTTTTGTTCTGTAATATCTGCAACGATGCTATCTAGACGAATCGTATGTCCCTGTTCATCATGCATGAGGCGGCTATGATCGCTTAACCATCGCACCTCGCCATTGGGCTGTAGAATTCGATACTCTAGCTTAAGCTGCTTCAGCTCAAATAACTTGGATAACTGGTGCTGCACCTGGGCGACGTCTTCAGGGTGGATGATGCTTAACCGTAAAGAGGGATTACTGCAAAAGTCAGCACATTTGCGGCCATAGACTTTCTCGGCTGCAGGGTTCAGGTATAAAATTTCTAACTTATCGATCGCAAATAGGCTTGTGGTATGGGTGGGGATGGCAATAGACCACACAACCTCTTCTAGAGAGTTCAGGATGCTTTCGAGACGTTGCTCGCTGGCTTGCAGTTGTCGTTCCGCATAGAGGCGTTCGCTAATCTCTGCCTCCAAGCGCTGGTTCATGCTTTTTAGCTCGGCGGTGCGGGTTTGTACCCGCTGTTCGAGTTCTTGATTGAGGCGTTCTACATCTCGTCGCGCAAACTGGAGTGCCAGTTGATGTTGCACGCGCACGAGCACTTCTTCGACTTGGAAGGGTTTTGTGATGTAATCGACTCCGCCAGCCTCAAAGGCTTTGACCTTGTCGAACACATCGTCCATTGCACTGAGAAAAATGACCGGGATATGCTGCGCTTGGGGATCCGCTTTCAACGCTTTACACACGCTATAGCCATCCATATCTGGCATTTTAATGTCCAACAGCACTAAGTCCGGTGGCGATGTTTTGACCCCCAATAACCCCATTGCACCGCTTTTGGCACAGCGAATCTGGTAACCATAAGCGCTCAGGGCTGCAGACAACACTCTTAAGTTGTCGGGGACGTCATCGATAATTAAGATTTTCCCTGGCGAATTTTCGTGCAGATGGGTCGTCATAGAGTAGCAGCGCTTTGGGCTAAGGTCATCAAGAGTTCGAAATCGAAATCGTCAACTTTTTGCTGTAGAGCGTTGCGCAACTTGCTGTGGTCTACCGAAAGCTCCGACAGCAAGTGGCCTAACAGCTGTTGATCAAGCTGGGCAGCTGCAGCAGAAAACTGGGTGAGCCAGTGTTGCGGTAAAGCTGCTAAGGTCTGTGGAGTTAATGTGCCCTCGCTGCTCTGGTTAGCGCTCATTTCGTCGAGGTCTTCGTAGATATATTCCACTCCTAAGTACTGCGCAATTTTGTCGAAGATTTCATGTTCCAAGAAGGGTTTGCGGACGAAATCGTCGCACCCTGCTGATAACACGACGGTTCTTTCTTCTTCTAAGGTGCTGGCGGTTAGGGCAATCACAATTGTGGCTTGGCCTTGCAGATGCGATTTGATGTGTTGCACTGCGTCGTAGCCATTGATCACGGGCATTCGCATATCCATCCAAATCAGGTGCGGTTTCCAGCTTTCCCAAAGGGCGATCGCCTCTTGACCGTTGACTGCTTCGCGCACTTGAAAGCCAATCGGCTCTAGCAGTTTGATCAACAGTTGACGGTTTTCCCAGCGATCATCAACCGCCAAGATCCGATAACTGGGATGTCCTGGTGCTAGGGCTACCACTCGTCGGGTATTGGGTGGGCTGGGTAGTTGCTCGGCTTGGCCAATGGTGACTGGGATCTCAAATTGGAACGTTGTGCCTTGATTTACGCGACTGTCAACGTGAATGTCACCTCCCATTAAATGAACAAACTTGCGGCTAATCGCTAAGCCTAACCCTGTGCCTTGCTCTGTTTTACGACCTGTTTCCGTTTGCACAAAGGGATCGAACAAGGTTTGCAATTCATGGGGCGCAATGCCTGGGCCTGTATCTTCAACGGCAAAGTTGAGGAGAACCTGACTACCAGGTGTAAAGGACGCTGATTTGCACCGCACGCGTACAGTGACATAACCGATTTCTGTAAATTTGATGGCGTTGCCGATCAGATTTAATAAAATTTGGCGTAACTTCTTTTGATCGGCCTCAATGTACTGAGGGAGTGTTGCATCCCATTCGTAGAGAAGCTGAAGGCCTTTCGTGTGCGCCCTCAGCGATAGCATTTCTCGAATGTTGAGCAACAATCGAGACAGGTCGAAAACGCTTTTATGCAGATTAATGCGACCGGCTTCAATCTTGGACATATCCAGCACGTCATTAATTAAGGACAGCAGGTGTTCCCCACTGCGCCCAACGATGCCTAAGTTCTCCCGTTGCATGGGGGTAAGGTTCGGATCGCGGGTCAGGACTTGAGTAAAGCCGAGGATGGCGTTTAATGGCGTGCGGAGTTCGTGGCTCATGTTGGCCAGAAACTCGCTCTTGGTACGATTGGCTGCATCAGCCACTTCCTTTGCCTTTAATAATTCTTGGGTTCGCGCCTCTACTCGATTTTCAAGTTCTGCATTGGCCTGTTCTAAGGCACGATTGGTCTGTCCCAAGACTGCGAAGGATTCACGCAATTGCTGGGCCATTTGATTGAACGATTGGGCTAAGCTGCTGACTTCGACAACGCCGCTGACTTCAATGTGTTGTTCGAGATCCCCTGTGGCGATCGCCCGACTCGCACGGTTGAGCCGTAGTATCGGCTGCGAAATCCACATGGATGTTTTTAGGCCCACAAGAATTGCCACCATTAACGCGGCAAAGCAGACCAAGGCAGTGGTTCGGGTATTGGTATTAATCTGTGCCATGAAATCTGATTCAGGCACCACCCCAACAATTAACCAATCCAGGCCGTTTTTATCTTGCCAAGGCGTAACGTGGACCAATAAAGCCTGATTCTTGAAAGTAAAGCTCAGTTGTGTATCGGTCTTAATCGTTTTCAGGTGGCCAAATTTCTCGCTCAAAAAGTTTGCACTAGCGCTAATCAATGGATCTTGGCAGCTAGCAGCGAGCAACCGTTGGGCTTTTTCCCCTACCATTCGATAGGGCCTCACCCCAGCGGAGTTGGCCACCAGCAGGCCGTTGCGCTCCATAATAAAGGTTCGACCAGAGGGGCTGATTTGCGCTTTACTGAGGTAGGTATTGATTTGAGACAAAATGAGATCAATGCCTAGCACGCCCACCAGGCGATGCGTGCGGTCATAGACCGGATAGCTAGAAGAAATGGACAAAATTTCTGGTTTATCTTCCCATTGATAAATTGGGCTCCAGATGGGTTTATTGGCGCTGACGGCTTTGGTATACCAAGCCTCTATCCGGTGATCGTAGGTGGAATCCGTTTTGATAGGTTGCAAACGCGTGCCTTGAGCATCCGTGGCATAGGTTGTGGTCAGTTGCTTTGCTGTCGCCTGTGATGCCTTTTGCTTCGGTGTCTCTAAAATATGTAGGGTTCCATTGTTAAGGCGTTCAACGCCAATGTACTGTCCAGATTGTGTCCCGTAATTGATGTACCCTACGTTAAAGAGCTGCATTTGGTGCCAAAAATATTGGCCAGTCTTGGATAAATTTTGCAGATCGAGCAGGCCTAACTCAACGGCTTTTAAGTTCATTTGGTTGAGTTGATCCGGCAGTGCTAAGTACGTATTTAAGTGCTGAACAATGCGACTATTGGCTTCTGTCTCTAGGCCATTTGCAAGATCATGGATTGCTTTTTCACTATTGCGAAAAGACAAATAGCCGGTTAAACCCACGACCGTAAAGATCTGCATCACAAAGGGCACGACTAAAACCAACCGCAGCGGCAATCCCTTCATCCACTTCGATGGGATAGTTTGATCTGCGGATTGCGTGTTCGAGGGGATGGGCAGTCTCATGGATAATCTAGGCGGCAATTCCCCTCAGAATCTGAAAAAAAAGGGGTTTATTGTCCTTAGCTTGCCCATTTATGCGCCCAACTGCGCAATGTTAAATCCCGCAATCATTTACCTGTTTTATAAAACGCCTCAGTGTTGTCTTAAGGCGATCGCCCTTCACTCAATTGTTGTTGAAATCTCAAGAGGATGGCTTGGTGAGCGGAGCCGATGGGGCAAGTTTGCCCTGCAATGGCCGAATATGCAGCTCCTGCTTGAATTTGCTGTAGTGTTAGCAACCCGCAGTCCCAACCCTCTTGCAGGGTGAGGGTCTCGACAGGAACGGTTAACGAGCCATAAAACACATGGCGCACGACATCGGCTCCCCGATCTATTTCGACCTGGGATAAATAGGGCGGGGTATAGCCAATTTCTTCTACGAGCTCCCGCCAAATGGCTGCTTCGGGTGTTTCGTTCGGTTCGATATGCCCACCAAATAAGCCCCACT
>DATNQK010000081.1:0-11444 GCA_036704065.1 Stenomitos sp. | reverse complement strand
TTCATCGCGGCGGAAATGGCCCTCTTTGGCGCACAGGCCAAGGATGTAGACATCATTATTACGACGGCGCTGATTCCTGGCAAGCCAGCACCCAAGCTGATTACTCGCGAAATGGTTGAGAGTATGAAGCCTGGTTCAGTGATTGTGGATATGGCTGCTGAGCAAGGCGGTAACTGCGAGGTTACCAGACCGGGCGAAATCTACCGCTACAACGATGTGGCCATTGTGGGCCTCACAGATTTGCCGAGCCGTATGGCTAATCAAGCCAGCCAGCTCTACGGCACTAACCTCTGCCACCTATTAAAAGATATGGGCGGCTCGGAGAATTACACCATTAACTACGACGACGAAGTGGTGCGCGGTGCTTTAGTGCTACACGAGGGTACATTGACGTGGCCTGCGCCCAAGCCTGCTGCACCTCCACCTGCGCCAACCCCTGCTCCCCAAGTGGCAACCCCTGTGGTTCCTACCTCCACCCATTCCAATACTCCAGCTAAATCCTCAAGCGGCTGGCTTTGGATGGTGGTAGCTGGTGTGGCATTGGTCGGTATCGGACTCGGTACGCCGGAATCGTTTTTGTCGCACTTTATTGTGTTTGTACTGGCGTGTTTTGTGGGCTACCAGGTCATTTGGAATGTGACACCCGCGCTACATACGCCGTTGATGAGTGTGACCAATGCCATTAGCGGCATTATTATTCTGGGCGGTATGCTGCAAGTGTCCGGACCTTTGACTTCCCCAACGACGCTACTGGGGGCGATCGCCATTCTGGTTGGCACCATCAACATTGCAGGCGGCTTCTGGGTGACACAACGCATGTTGAATATGTTCCGCAAGTAATTGGAGAGTCTTCTGACGCCTCAATGAGGAACTCTTACCTCTCTGCTTTGCTTCGCCTCCTTGTTGGGAATGGGCTAGGAAAGCAGCACAGCAATGAATGGATAGCAGCTTTGAGAGTACTGGAACTGGAAAAGGTACACACAGCTTATGAGCAATAGTTTGGTTACGGTCGCTTATATTGCGGCCAGTGCGTTATTTATTTTGAGTTTAGGGGGACTTTCCCACCAAGAGACCGCTCGTAAAGGGAATCTGTTTGGCATTGTGGGCATGGCGATCGCCCTGGTTGCAACCGCCGCCAGTGGCCATGTGAGTGGAACAGGCTATGGTACGCTCTTGGCGATGATTGTGCCTGGCGCTTTGATTGGAGGGTTGCTGGCCTCGCGTGTGGCCATGACGTCCATGCCAGAGTTGGTGGCCATTTTGCACAGCTTTGTCGGTTTGGCTGCTGTTTTGGTGGGGATCGGTAACTACCTCAGTCCTGAAGCTGGGCTGGGCAATACGGAAGCCTTGATCCACCAGGTAGAAGTTTATATCGGTGTCTTTATTGGGGCCGTAACCTTCACAGGGTCGATTGTGGCATTTGGTAAGCTGCGGGCCTTAATTAGCAGCAAGCCGCTGATGTTACCAGGCCGTCATTTGTTGAACCTGAGCCTTCTGATTGCCACGCTCTTTTTAGGGGTGCAATTCATGGGCGCTGCTGCGCCGACAGGATTATTGCCGTTGCTGTTGATGACGGCGATCGCCTGTGTGTTGGGTTTGCATCTGGTGGCAGCCATTGGTGGTGCGGATATGCCTGTGGTGATCTCGATGTTGAACAGCTATTCCGGTTGGGCTGCGGCTGCCGCTGGGTTTATGCTGAACAACGATTTGCTGATCATTACTGGGGCATTGGTGGGCAGCAGTGGTGCAATTCTGAGCTACATCATGTGTCGTGCCATGAACCGCTCGTTTATCAGCGTGATCTTGGGTGGTTTTGGCGCTGATGGGGGTCAAGCCCCGGCTGCGGGTACGCAAGCACCTGCGGGAGAGGCCAAGTCTACGACGGTTGATGAGACGGTAGAACTCTTACAGAATGCGCGGAGTGTGATTATCGCCCCTGGCTATGGGATGGCCGTAGCCCAAGCGCAACATGCCGTGGCAGATATTACCAAGATGCTGCGCGATCGCGGTGTTACCGTTCGCTTTGGTATTCACCCCGTCGCAGGTCGGTTGCCAGGGCACATGAATGTATTGTTGGCAGAGGCCAGCGTGCCCTACGACATTGTTTTGGAAATGGACGAAATCAATGAAGATTTTGCCAAGACTGATGTGGTGTTGGTCATCGGCGCAAACGACACGGTGAATCCCAGTGCCATGGAAGATCCCAGTAGCCCCATTGCCGGAATGCCTGTGTTAGAGGTTTGGCATGCGGGACAGGTGATTGTGATGAAGCGCAGTATGGCCAGTGGTTATGCTGGGGTGGATAATCCTCTGTTCTACAAGGACAACACACTGATGTTGTTCGGTGATGCGCGCAAGAATATGGATGCGATCCGCAATGCTTTGGCTTCGGAAAAAGCACCAGCCTTGGCGATCGCCTAACCTAAACCGATCAATTGCTCCACAACGGCGGCTACGCGGTACGGCGTGAGTCTGCCGAAGAGATATAACTTTTGGCCCTACAAATTCCAGGTTGTTTTAGACCGATTTGTAGGGTCATTTTGATGGGCATATTTTTCTGGGTTCAGGTGTTTTAGTGCCCACCGAGGCTTGGAAAGTCGCCCGTAACTTGTCAGAATGGGTGAGGATCGTTGACCTGAGTATGTGTCTGTCCCTAAAAGCCATGTGCGATGGTTTAGTTCAATGGGCAACGAATGCTCGGCTGATGACAGCAGCATTGCACACTCGATTCAACCGACGGAGTAAATCACAACCGCACCCTTACATAGCCCTATGACTCATCCCGACTCTTCAGTTCCGCCAGAAAATCAGACCGCACAACCTGAACCTCCCGTTCAGACCGTTGATGCGGACTCCGGCAGCACAGCCCGTCAACTCTTGGGCATGAAAGGTGCAAAATCCGGTGGAACCAACATCTGGAAAATCCGCCTCCAGTTGATGAAACCTATCACCTGGATTCCGTTGATTTGGGGTGTGGTCTGCGGTGCGGCCTCTTCAGGGCATTTTGTGTGGAGTTTAGAGAATGTCCTGATCTCTGCCGCCTGTATGTTAATGTCTGGACCACTGCTGGCGGGATATACCCAAACCATCAACGAATACTATGACCGCGAGATCGATGCGGTGAATGAACCCTACCGTCCCATTCCGTCGGGTGCCATTCCCTTACCTCAAGTCATTATTCAGATCTGGGTGTTATTACTTGCAGGCTTAGGTTTAGCCTATGCCCTTGATGTGTGGGCAGGTCACACATTCCCTATCATGCTAGTGCTGGCGCTTTTTGGCTCCTTTGTGTCATACATTTACTCCGCGCCCCCGCTGAAGCTGAAGCAGAATGGCTGGGCAGGCAGCTATGCCCTGGGTGCCAGTTACATTGCCTTACCCTGGTGGGCTGGGCAAGCGTTATTTGGTGAGCTAACCCCTACCATCGTTGTCCTGACGCTGTTCTATAGCTTGGCTGGTTTAGGCATTGCCATTGTGAACGACTTCAAAAGCGTCGAGGGCGATCGCCAATTTGGCCTCAAATCCATGCCTGTGATGTTTGGCGTCAAAAGAGCAGCTTGGATTTGCGTGTTAATGATTGATATTTTCCAAGCGGCAATGGCCACGTACCTTGTGAGCATTCATGAGAATTTGTACGCCACCATTCTGTTTTTGTTGATCATTCCGCAGATTACGTTCCAGGATATGTACTTCCTGCGCGATCCCCTGAAAAACGATGTGAAATATCAAGCCAGTGCTCAGCCATTTTTGGTTTTGGGCATGTTGGTTGCTGGATTAGCATTGGGCCATCGTGTAGGCATCTAAATGAATCATTCTTTTACCTTCGAGTGCCAAACCTGCTGCCCTCATACCAAGGCACGAGCGGGGGTGTTTCATACCCCCCACGGTTTGGTAGAAACCCCACGCTTTATGCCCGTGGGCACTTTAGCGAATGTCAAAACCATTACCCCTGACCAGTTGGCGGCAACAGGGGCGCAAATGGTTTTGGCCAATACCTATCATTTGCATCTGCAACCAGGGGAGTCGATTGTCAGCAAGGCCGGTGGGCTGCATCGATTCATGAACTGGGATGGCCCGATGCTGACCGATTCGGGTGGGTTTCAAGTCTTTAGCCTGAGCGAACTGCGCGAAATTAACGATGAAGGGGTGACGTTTCGTTCCCCCCGTGATGGGCAATTGATTCGGCTCACCCCCGAAAAATCGATTGAGATTCAAAATGCGCTGGGTGCAGATGTGATCATGGCGTTTGACGAATGCGCACCCTACCCCGCCACGCGTACTGCGATTGAAGTGGCACTGCATCGCACCACACGTTGGCTGGAGCGTTGTATTAAGGCCCATCAGCGATCTGACCAAGCCCTGTTTGGGATTGTTCAGGGGGGCGTCTATGCCGATCTGCGTCAGGTCTCGGCACGCGCGCTCGTAGAATTTGACCTGCCAGGCTATGCCATTGGTGGCGTGAGTGTGGGTGAACCCCCCGAATTAATTCAATCGATTGTGCAGGCGACAACGCCACTACTGCCCCACCATAAGCCGCGCTATCTGATGGGGGTGGGTACCTACCGCGAAATGGCTCAGGCGATCGCAGCGGGGATCGATTTGTTTGACTGTGTAATTCCTACCCGATTAGCGCGTCATGCCAATGCGTTGGTGGGCGGCGAACGGTGGAACTTGCGCAACCAAAAGTTTCGCGAAGACTTTACCCCCCTCGACGAAACTTGTCCTTGCTATACCTGCCAGAACTTTACACGGGCTTACCTGAGCCACTTGCTGCGATCGCGCGAACTATTGGGTTATACCTTGCTCAGTATTCATAACATCACTGAACTGGTGCGATTTACCCAGCGAATTCGCGCTGCAATTCAAGCCGGAACCTTTGTCGAAACCTTTGGCCAATGGCTGAGCCTCTAGATTGCATTGGAGGTTAGTCTCTGCCAGGGTTGCATCAAGCCCAGGAAATTGAAAGATCACCTAAGCAGCGGATTGCACTTGGCTGGCTTTTGAGGCAGATGGGATGGATGCGTCTGGGTTGCAGACCAGGACTGTACAAGGCGCGTGGTGAACGACGTAATTGCTCACGCTACCGATGATCAACTCGCTCAAACCGGAATGACCGCGTCGTCCCACCATAATGAGATCGGCTTTGACCGATTTAGCGATGTTGCAAATCACAGTTCCGGGGCTACCCGCCGATTGGAGGCTGTGTGCGATAAGTCCTGCTGCTTCCGCTTGGGCGCGATAAGATTCCAGCATTGCGCTACTGCGGGCCTCAAAGGCTTGCCATTCTTCCTGGTACAGTTCCAGCGTCGTTGCACTCAACGGAGGATAGTACTCAGGGACTGGAATTAAAGGCATATTGGGGCTCATGACTTCACTGCTGGATAGCACATGCAGGAGTGTGAGTTGGGCATTGAGGGGCTTAGCAAGGGCGATCGCCTGTTGGAGTACCGCCCGACTGAGCGCAGAATGATCTAAAGCCACAAGAATATGACGGTACATATGTTTTACCTCATGCACAAACCAGTGATACAATCGCGCTGAGATTGTTGCATCTGTGTAGCCGTAAGCTCTACATTTATTCTACAAAGCCGCTTCGAGCTTCCAGGCTGAGCGCCTGTTTAGTGACATAATTCGATAAATAGCATCATCTTCAGTTACATTCTTGCGGCAGACGTTGGAAGTTCACTTTGAGGCCATCTTGCGGGATTGGGGTAGGGATTGTCGCCAAGGTCAAGTTTTGATTGGGCAGTAACTCCCAGTGATAGTGGCGCAGTAAATGGATGGCAAAGAGTCGCATTTCTAGACGGGCAAATTCTTTGCCTAAACACTCTCTCAAACCGCCGCCAAACGGAATATAGCTATATTTAGGAATCTTCGACTGTGCGTCTGGACTGAAGCGCTCTGGATTAAAGTCGTTGACTTGCGGATAGTACTGAGGGTCGCTGTGGGCTGTAATAATGGAGCAGAGAACAGACCACCCTTGAGGCAAACGGTAGTTGTTGAAAGCACAGGTTTGCAGAAGGGTTCTAAACACGCCTCCGACAGGTGGTGTTGTGCGTAGCACTTCTTTGAGCACCTGCTCTAAGTAGGTCATTTGCTTGAGGGTGTCTAATGTAATGGGCTGCCCTAAAAACAACTGCTGCTCATCTCTGAGTTTTTGCAAGATTTCGGGATGGAGCGCTGTTTGGTGGCAAAACGTAATCAGGTTCGAAGTCAGTGTTTCATGGCCAGCAAAGAGCAATAACAACAGTTGATCTTGCAGTTCACTCTCGCTAATGCGATCGCCATTTTCATCCTCAGCTTGCAGCAGGAGATCTAATGCATCGGTAGACTGACTGGGTGCGGCCTGACGTTGATCAATCAATACTGCGATTTCTTTTAAAATCAACTGGCGCACTCGTAACGCACGTCCAAAGCGTGTCCAAGGTAGATTAACTGGCATTGAAAATAAACCGCCAGTCCAGATTTCAAACCAGTGGCCTAACTGGGTCTGGGTGGCATTATCCAACCCCACTAGGAGCTTTGCTGCAATATCAAAGGTGTAGTTGCGCAGTTCAGGGTACCAGGCCAGAGAACCTTGAGCTGCCCACTTCTGCGCATAGACTGCGGTGATATCTTGGATGGTCGTGATATAGCTAGACAGCGCACGGGGCATAAAGGCTTGGGCAAGCAACTTGCGTCGTCCTTGATGGATGTCGCCTTGTTGCAGCGCTAAAGAGTTACCACCGAGCAGGGCCGCTGTGCTAGGGGGCCATTGTACGCGGAAATATTCGTTCTCATGGGTCAGGATAAATTGAGTTGCCTCTGGCCCTTGCGCAAAGATAGTGGGCTGACCTAGGATGCGTGTTTTAAAGATAGGACCGTACTGGCGATGGCGTTTTTGGGCAAAGGTGCGATCCGTGAAAAATGCCACTGTTTCGCCGATCCACGGCATTCCAAATGAGCCAGGCGGTACTGGTAATTCTATCGATCTAGCAGAGGACTCAACGCTAGACAGGCGCTCCATGGTGTTTTTAATAATCAGCAAGCAATAGCGTAACGCAATTCTTCCTAGTGGTGTGATGCGATCGCTTCCTGCCGACCACAAGCTTGTGTGCAGGAATATGAAGATATGAGGGTGGCGAACGCTTACCGTTCGTGCAGTTCGTCTTCCGAAACCTCAATTTGCCACTGGGGCAACTTGGAGCCAAAATTAGGCGATCGCCGACCGCAGTGGCAACCTTCAATTCCATAGCGCGCTGCTTCTAGTTCGCGTGTTTCTTCCGCTAAAATTTGGACTTTCTTGACCAATCGTTGCCAAATAGAAGGCTTTTTCAGCGCCTCTTTAGAGGTTTCTAGCAGTTCTAAGGCTCGGTTTAATGCTTTGTCAGCGCATTCTGGTTGCGTAATGGCACATTGCAGCAGAGTACCCGCATGATCCTTTAGGCGCTGCTGAACCTCTGTGGTATTGAGCTTGACGCAGCTTGAGCAAACGTCGCCTTGAATTAAATTATCGTTGCGGTAAAGCAGGGAGCGAATATTGCGCACCCAAAATCGTTCGCCACAAACCGTACAGACCATTTGATCGGGACACGAATTGAGTTTGCGCTCAAGTAGAATTTTCATGGTTTCAAGACATTTGCAATGTCAGAAAATGAGGACAATTTTTATTGGATAGATAGGCTTTCTCTAGGGCGCTTCTCAGGCGGATCAAGTCTTTCTCTCTTGCAGTTGTTTGCAATCTATTCAAGATAGAGTATGCCTTTGGCATGAAGTTGAAGACTGCGAATGTTGTTCTACCCCAGGAGTTAAGCGTCTCGCTTCAGTACCCTCAATTGCTAATCTATCTGATAAATTCGCTACTGTTCGGATCCTTTTAATAAATTGCAATTAAGCTTTAAATCTCGTTTTATGATGCACCAGGCATTGACAAAACTTTCAGGGGGCAGGGCACTGCAAACGGGCAACCACAAAAAAACGGATGATCGGTGGAGTCGATCATCCGTTTTGGTTTTCTTGTTTGCGTAAAGCTTAGAAGTTCAGGGATTTGTGCTAAGCGCCCACTGCTTCCTTGGCCGCGTAGAGGACTTCCGCGCTGATTTCACTAAAGCCGCGATCGCGCGCAAACTTTTCGGTGTTGCGTTTCACCTTGCCGCGCACAAATCCAGGGATTTTGTTGAGTTCTGTAAGCCCATCTGTTGTCCAACCCAAATCCGACTCGGCGGACATCGTTTTGGTGATCACTTCCTTGGTGTCGTGGCCACCAAAAATCTCTAGCAGGTGATCTTCCATGCCGAGCGTGAAGGAGTTATAAACCAAATCAACCACTTGATTAGCCCCTTCGTACCCCAGGAAGGGACGATAGCCGACGGGGAAGTTTTGGATATGAATCGGGGCAGCAATGACGCCGCAAGGAATGTCTAAGCGTTTACCCACATGGCGTTCCATTTGAGTGCCAAAAATGGCGGCTGGTTCGTGTTGGGCAATTTTGTCGCCAATTTCGGCATTGTCATCGCTGATTAACACTTCGTCGCAGTATTCGCTCACCTGCTGCTTGAACCAGTCCGCGTCATACTTGCAATAAGTACCTGCCATCACCACTCGAATACCCATTTCACGGGCAAGAATTTTGGTCATGGCCGCAGCGTGCGTATTGTCCCCAAACACAACTGCTTTTTTGCCAGTTAAATTCTGACAGTCGATGGAGCGCGAAAACCAAGCAGCTTGAGAAATAAACCGAGTTTGCTCGTCGATGTAGTCTTCGTAGTTGACAGTAGTCCCTTGTGCCGTGATTACACCTTGAATGGCACGAATGCAGCGGGCAGTTTCCACAATGCCCATGGGTGTAATGTCCACATAGGGCATATTGAATTCTTGCTGCAAGTATTGGGCTGCTGCCAATCCAATTTCGCGGTAAGGAACGAGGTTAAACCAAGCTTGTGGCAACTGCTTCAGGCTATGAACCGATGCCCCTTCGGGAATCATTGCATTTACTTCAATGCCCAGATCGGCCATCAGGCGTTTTAGTTCCGTGGCATCGTGGTTATTGTGGAACCCGAGCGTGGTCATTCCGATGATGTTAACGGAAGGTTTTTCTGTTTTGCCTTGGGGCAAGGTTCCGTCTTTACGGGCCTTGTCGATATAAAACTGCACAATTTGACCTAAGGTCCGGTCTGCCGCTTGCAACTCGTTGTAGCGGTAGTGGTTGATATCGGCAAGCAAGACATCGCCTTGGGCCGTTTCAGCCGCTCGACTCACAAAGTTATGTAAATCTTCCTGCAAAATGCTGGAAGTACAGGTGGGGGTCAATACAATCAAATCGGGATGTTCTTCCGCATCCTTGCGCGTAATATTATCAACAACTTTTTCTTGAGAGCCTCGTGCTAAAACATGGCGATCAACCACGCTTGTGGTAACGGGGGTAAAGTTGCGTTCTCGCGTGAGCATAGAGCGCATCACGTTGAAATAGTCGTCTCCAAGTGGCGCGTGCATGATGCCATGCACATTCTGGAAGGAACTGGCAATGCGTAGCGTGCCAATATGGGCGGGTCCGGCATACATCCAGTAAGCCAATTTCATAACTTGAACTCCCTTTTCAATGCGGGCTAATCGTTGGGTGTAGCAAGACTGAAGTGTTGAACGGTTTAATCTTTTCTCAGACTAACCTTGAAGCTGAAACGGCCATGTGGGTCGCAACAATATTTGATATGCGGCTCAAACTGTTCGAACGACAGGGATTTGCCAGACTTGGATAGTGAAACGCTGACATTGTTTGCTTGCGTACCACAAGAGTCGCCTTACAGTGAGGGTGTTTGGTTAATGCACAAAAATGGCTCCTTTTACGGAACAACAAGCCCTTTCGCATTTTGTTCAAGTTTGTCAGGGGATTCAGCCAGAGTCTCCAGAGGATATCCGTCGCTTATTTGAAGGGGTGATTTCTTTCCCCTACGATAAGGAGTTATTACTGCAGGCGTTTGTTTACCTCAATATCCAGCAGTATTTGCCTATGTGCGATCGCCTCTTACTGTTCGAAAAATCTCCTGATTTAGGCAATCGTACCGATCTTGGCAAGTGTGACTTTGTGTATTTGACCGTGCAGCAAACATTGGTGTTGGTGGAAACGAAATATATCGATTTGGTGGCTCACGGGACGACTGCGCAGCGACGACGAACTAAGAAGCGTAAGGATGTGTTGCAACAAGTCGATAAACTCAAGCAATTTTTGAGTAGCTTTTGGCAAATTCCTCTGGACCGATTTGAATGTGCAGTGTTTACCACCGATCCCAGCTTGGCTTCTCGTGCCGCAGAGAATGGGGTGATCAGTGAGTTTGTGTCGATTGATGCGTTGATGGCATGGCGAATGCAGTACTGGGAGCAATTGCGATGAACGGTTTTGACGAGTTGGTTTTGCCTGCTGGGTTGGCGTTATCGACGGATGGTATCTACCACATTGCATCCGCATCGGCATGGGAGCAAGCGCAGCAACAGGGATGGTACGTGTCCTCTTCTCTGGCCTCAGAGGGTTTTATTCATTGTTCTTATGGGCATCAGGTGGTTGAAACCGTACGGGTTCACTTTCAAGGGCAAACTAACTTGGTGCTGCTGGAGATCGATCCATCCTTGCTTGAAGCGCCGCTGAAATTGGAGTGTAGTCGCAATGGCGAAGTGTTCCCGCACCTCTACGGTGAGTTGAACTGTAGTGCGGTGACAAGCGTTTTGCCTTTAGAGGAGTAATGTGATCGGCTGGAGGATGCCGCAGGTAAAGTTTAAGGGGTTGGATCGGGTATGCCGAGCTGACGCATGGTTGTGGCGATCGCGTCCTCGTCGAAAAACCAGGTGTTGGGTTGCGAGAAGCGGATCAGTTGAGGGATTGCGATCCATTGATCGGGGCTAGAGATCTGATTTGGCGCAGAGGCAACGAAGACGACGGGGCGCTCTAGCAATTGTCCTTCTTTCGTGAACTGCTGAGTTCCAATCATATAGGCATAAAGTCCGCCTTTGCTGATGCCTACTTGGACAGGAGTGCCCTCTAGTTTGCGATGTAAGCGAACAAACTGCATAACGCCAAACCCCAACACTGCTTTCAAATCCTATCGGTTCAGGCCGCACGGATTCTAGAGGGAAGGGTAACTGTGATGTCTACTCGCGGTTTAGGGAGTGTTTGAAAAGTCGGCAATTGCTCTTATCTCTTCATTATGATCCCCCCAACCCCCCTTAAAAAGGGGGGATTTACTCAAGTTTCACTTTTTGAGAGGGAAGAGTATTCGATAAAACGTTTTCGAGTGTTGCCAATATGTATTCGTTGTCAGTCATCTTAATTACTCCGAGAGACTCCCGCTATAGCGAAGCTTAGCGGCGAGAGGGATAGGAGCGCGACTGCAAGGAGCAATAGTGCAAAGCCGTCTCTCACAAAAATTTGATATAATTGTGAGATGCAAAAAGCCTTTAGATATCGCTTCTTCCCA
>DATNQK010000080.1:0-7413 GCA_036704065.1 Stenomitos sp. | reverse complement strand
CCTCAAACCGAACGGCTGTTCGAATGTCATCCGGTGGGCCGGAGACGACTGCCGTGCCGCTCACTAGGCCAATGGCAAAACCAGGGTTTGCTTGGTACAGGTTGGCGATCGCATCGCCAGAGAGGCCGCTGCCTTGGAATTGTGCTTGTAAATAGACCGACTCGGTCTCATTAGCCGTTGGCAGTTGCAACCTTGCTTGACCTGTCACAAGGCCACCATCGGTTGGATGGGCGGTAATAGCGGAGACGCTCAACAGGCCAGGCACAAACTTAAACTGCGCCGTAGCATCTTTGAGGGGAATGCGATCAACGGTGGCACGTCCTACCGTCTGCCCTTGACCTGTAAGAACGGGTTCATCAATGGCACCGTTCACCCGCAAGTTAACGGCCTGTACTTGACCTGCAACCGGAAAGGGAAGTGCGCCTACATTGAGGGTTTTGAGGGCTGTATTTGCCTCGACCGCTGCGGTTTCGGCGCTTAAGTCATAGCCTCGATCTGGATCGATGGTGCCTTGTGCCTTCAGGGGAATAGGCCCGTAATTGGATGTAACGCGATCCAACGCAACCGTAAGGCCGCTAAAGCGCAAATAGCCATTGGTGCCCAAGAACGGCTGAGGAATTGCTGGAACCGCTGCATTCACTTGCTTCAGCAGCGCTGTTCCCAACAGTGCCGGACGTTGATTTTGGCGTAACTGCACCACTACGTTGCCATCCACGCGACCTGTGCCGACGCGAATTGGGAGCTGATAGGCCTGATCAAATAACGCAGCAGGGACATCTTGCGCTTGAATAGCCAGCTTGGCGGCTCGTAGAGGCAGCAACACATCGCCTTTAACCTTGGCTTGTCCTCCAACGGCTAGGGTGCCTTTAAGATCCACGGTCATTTGTTGGGAGGCCCCTAGAAATGCGAGGGTGCCACTGACATTACGTGCTGTTTGCAGTCGGCTACGACCGTTGGCCAAAACCAGCTTTTCTGGAACTTGGCCTGTGGCATTTTGGAGGGTTGCTTTGCCACTGATGATCGGTTGTTGATTGGCTGGCAAGGTGATCGCCAAATCCAGATTTACCCGTTGTGCTTTGCCAGCAATCTGCTGTGCTGGCCACTGCCCTGCCACATTGGTCACTGTACCTTGGCTCACCAGCCGTAGGGGTTGCTGAGGGCGATATTGAACGTCAACTCGACCATCAAACTGCCCCGATTGCACCTGGATGGGGCTCGGTGGCAAGAAGGGTAATAACGGGACGAGGGCCAGGGATTGGGTGCGTGCAGTCAGCAACAGTTGAGACTGACTCGCCTTCCAACTTCCATTGAAGGCAGCGCGTCCGCCCGAGTCGATTGCCGTTGTGCCATGAAAGCGAATCGGATCTTCCTGGTCTGGAAAGACTGCTGTGGCATTGGTTTGGGCAAGCTTGCGTATTGGGCCTCGCTCCGGTGCCAGCGTTACCTTGGCATCTGCGACTTGCAGGGAATTGAGGCGAATTTTAAGCCAACCACCTGGGGGAAGGGGAGTAATGGTTGTAGCTAACCAACGATGATCGGGGGACTCGTCTAGGTAGACTTGGGGACGATTGAGGGTGACATCTATCGGCAGGGTTTGACTCACCAGCGCCAGCCAAGGGTTAAAGCGCACCACCACCGACTCAGCAACAGCCTCATCTCGATCTTGTACTGTTTTGCCGTCGCGTGTGGTTGTGTAGGTCGGAATTTGAGAGCGTCCAAATTCTACCTCCGTCAAAGAATAACGGCGCAGTGGCCCTAGCACGACGGGGCGTTGCAGCATTTGCTGCAAGTTTTTTTGGATCAACGGTGCGAGTTCTTGCTCTACAAAGATCAGCCCTCGCCAAGCGGCTGCACTTAACAACACACCCAGAACCAGCAATGCTCCTAACACAGGTTGGCTAAACAGCCGCAACCAGATAGCTCTTGATTGTTGCGAGGACGAATCTCGGGAACGAGGATGATGAAACATGGGGTACTCGGCTGAGTGCAGCGAGGACTGGCTTATTGCAGCATAGACGTAGGGAGGAGTGAGGAGAGGCGGAAGGTGTAGATTAGAGCGCGTAGACTACAATTAAGGGGACAAGGTCGCAGTATAGCGATGCTTGACAGAACTGGATCTGGGTAAGGGTTTGAGGATTCAGACTACAGCTTTCCTTAGCAGAGGTAGAGGCATAAACCCTCTACAGGTTAGCGTACTGCGTACAGTAGCAGGAATGCGACTCCTTAAGTTAAGGTAGTAAATCTGTTAAGTCATCTGCCTTACTATACAGTTTTGTATAAATGTTGAGATAGGATGCTGTCAGAACATCTGTCTTTAGAGAGAGTGAGCGACATGCAGGCCGTGGAGTCTTTATTAACGGCACTCCCAAAGTTCTAAAGCCGTTGATTTTTCTAAAGGTATCTATGCGAGTTTACGTCCTTTTGTTCAATGTTGGTACAGACAACGAAGGTATTCATACCATTAAGCTTAAGCAATCCGAAGCTGAAGATGACTACCGCGATGTTGTGCTGGCGTTTGAACAAGAAGATGATGCAACCCGATTTGCTGTGCTGTTAGAGGCGCAAGATTTTCCAGAGGCGACGGTGGAAGGCATCGATCAAGTTGAACTAGAAGAGTTCTGCCAAGGGTCAGGGCTCGATCTTCAGTATGTTTCTGAAGGCATGTTGGCGGTACCGCCCTCTTCCAATGTGGAGGCTACGGATTGGCAAGCGGAAGGCGCGGTACCAGGGGCAGAAGAGCCAGAGCCTGGGGTTCCTGATTTAGACGAGATTAAGCGTCGCTTAGAACGATTGCTATAGGCGTATTCCAGGCTGTCTGGCTGACAGGGGAATGGGCCTAAGATGCTACAATTACGCCAAATTCAGTCATGCTTAGAATCAGGAGTTAGAGCCTTTTTCTACGTGTTTGGGTGTGGTGGTGTGCATGTCGACGGTGGGGTATTTCCCACATTGACTCAATGACTGGATATCTGTTGATCCTTGCGATCATTATTTTGGGTGGTGTGATTGCTACGGTGGGCGATCGCATTGGTAGTCGTGTGGGTAAAGCACGGCTGAGCTTGTTCAACATGCGCCCCAAAAAAACGGCGGTGTTGGTCACCATTTTAACGGGTAGCATTACGGCTGCAACCACGTTAGGCATTCTGCTAGCGGCCAATCGAGAACTGCGCGATATTGTTTTCCGTACCGAAAAAATTATTAAAGATAACCGCAAGGTTACACAGGAACTTAACCAAGCGCTAGAGCAGAAAACGCAAATTCAAACCGAATTGTCGCGCTCGCGTGGGGATTTAATTGAAACCGTACGACGGTTGCGCGATGTGAATAGTTCGTTGAAGGTGGCCCAGGAGCGACAGAAGCTTACAGAAACCAGACTAAAAAGTTTAAGGTCTCGCTACGATTTGGCCCAGACGACCCTGCAAAAGTATGGGGCGCAGGCGAAGGGATTGCGATCGCAAATTGGTCAGCTTTCGGTGCAGCGGCAACGCTTGATGACGGAACGCCAACGTCTGGTGGTACAGCGCGACCAAATTCAAGCGCGCCTTAAGCAAGCTGATACCCAAAAACGGGTATTAGAAGCGGCAGCACAGCAAGCACGGCAGCGCATCCAGAGCGTAGAAGCGGAAAAACAACGTTTAGAAACGGCGATCGCCCAATCCAAGCAGCAATTGCAGTTGGCAGTGACGCAGCAAGCGAAGCTCCAACGCTCAGTGTCTGAGGCCCAGACACAACTCCAAGCTGCTGTTCGCGAACAAACGGCATTGCGTCAAGAGCGGGTGGACTTAGAACGCGAAATTGCAGCCCTTGTAGAAAACCGCAAACGCTTAACTGAAAACTTGCAGGTGTTATTGCTGGGGTTACGGCGGGGGAATGTCACGATTCGGGCGGGGCAAGTTCTCGCGGCGGGTATTGTCCAAAATTTGACCTCCCGTGATCAGGCATTGCAGGCGATCAACACCCTGCGGTTGCAGGCGCGGCGCACGGCAATTGTGCTGGCCAATCCACCAAACCTGACGCCAGACCAGCCTGTGGTGGAAATGGGACGCGATGATGTAGAACGGCTGATTCAGCAGCTCAGCGATGGCAAGGCCTATGTGGTACGGATCTTGTCGGCGTTGAATTACTTGGAAGGTGAAAGTCAGGTGATTGCTGTGCCGCAAATGGCCCTGAACACTCAGGTGTTTAATCAAAATGCGGTGGTTGCAACTTTGAGTATTACTCCTTCGACCCTCACGGATGAACAAATTTTGGCGCGCATTAATGGTCTTTTTGCTGCCGCCAATCGACAGGCGATCGCGGCTGGGGTTTTGCCAGATCCGGTGACAGGTACAGTGGGGTCGTTTCGTCAGATCGAGCTATTTCGGTTTGTGATTGCGCTGAAAGAACGCAACGACAACGAGCCGATTGAAATTCAAGCGGTGACTGCGGATAACGTTTATAGCTCTGGCCCACTGATGCTTAATCTGTACGCGATCCGCAACGGCCAGGTGATTTTACGCAGTAGTTAGTAATTCAATCGCTGAAGCACCTTCAGGGTGAAAGATAAGTGACCCTCGCTCACGAATATATGTTCTTGACACAATTCTAATTAACTAGAAAACTTAATGTTTTAGACTAATTACATTTTGCAAATTCTTCAAAATCCCTGACATTGCTTGCTCCTGTCAGTTGATAAGATGAAAATTTTTTATTATGCTTAATAATATTAATTTGCCTTAGGCGCCTGAAACAAAACTAGAAAATACTCTGTATAACTTATGTGGGTATATAATGATCTGCAATGATATAGAGACTAAAATTTTTCTATTGCTTTGCTGTGACAGTTACAATATCAGAATTAAAAATCTGTTCCCTACCTGGCCAGAAACTGCTGTATAGGCTGGCCGGAACCTAACCACTTCAACTGAGAAAATGCTTGAGCGAATTCAAGTTTGTTTTCTTCGAGCAACAGAGAGCTATTTTCTACTTAATAAAGGAGGTGTTGAAGTAGTCTGAGTATTTGTTGATGATAAAAGCATTGCATAAACCCCAATGCGCACTGACCGCCGAGAGATTTTTGTTGGATTTCAAGGTTATCTGCAGTGGGTGATTGGGGACGTTCTGCTACATATTCTAAGGATCAGTATTCCGTGTGTCTGACAGACGCGAATCAGTCTCACACTCTAATCTCAAGTCTATGACATCCGTTGATGTGATTATTCTAGGAAGGGCCCAAATTTGTATTTGAAGCGAATCTCTATCCAGCACGCGGGACCGGTGTGTAACTTCGAAATAGAACTGCCGTTTACCAACGACCGCCCGATGCCAGTATGTTTTGTTGGTGGGAACGGATCGGGTAAGTCTACCGTAGTATCAACGGTGGTGAATGGAATGGTCGTTACGAAGGCTCAGGTTTTTGATGACGCGGAAGTTGAGAAAGGAAAGGTGTATCGACTTCGCAGCCCCCAGTTCATTCACCATGGACAACACTATTACCATACACTCGTGCAGTTTTCAGATGGGATAGAGATAGAGGAATGGATGCTTGATCGTTCAAGGGAGAGGTTTGAATTAGAAATAGGCTATTGTCCTGCTCTCGCTTCTTGGAATCAAATACCACAATCAGATTCTGACTTTTACAACCAGTTTCCATTGCCAAATACACCGGAGAACATTGCGGCCATCGAAAAGGCATTTACTAACAATTGCGTGCTGTATTTTCCTCCAAATCGCTTCGAGGAGCCTTCGTGGTTGAACGAAGACAACCTTGCTGGCAATGTTACATTTGAGCAGCGGAGGAACATCAAAGGGTTGTCGGAACGCCTTATTTTCTGTCAACGGCGAGTTGCAGCAATGTGTGATTGGCTTCTAAATGTTATACTCGACAGATTGACTCGGGAAGTTCAGGTTGTACCCGCCTATTTACAAAATCCTTCCGTCTCGTCGCAATCGATTTGGGTACATCAGGAAATTGATGGGCCGAATGGTCGAATAATCAATGCGAACACCGAAGTATTGAAGTTGATATTTGCTGACGAGCACAGTCACGTCCAATTGTTCATTGGAAGCAAACACAATCGACGGATCGGTATTGAAATCACTTTTGTTAATGGCACTCAGAAGACCATTCCGAACATTTTTGCGTTGTCGTCAGGTGAGAGTTCATTGTTCGCATTGTTTGCAACAATTTTGTTTGATTTCGATAGAAGTGGCACGTCCTTCTCGACAATAGAAAATGTTTCCGGAATTGTGGTTATTGATGAAATAGACACCCATCTACATCTTGACTTGCAGCGCAAAGTTTTACCGAAACTGCTGCGTATGTTTGAACGTGTGCAATTCATCATGACGACACACTCACCACTTTTTCTTCTTGGACTGCAGGACGCTTTTGCGCCCTACGCAGTGCAAATCGTGAACCTGCCAAGCGGCCAGCTGATTTCCGCTGAAGAATTCAGTGAGTTCGATGCTGCATATGCGGCATTCAAGGAAACCCTGCGCTACAGGGAATCAGTACAGTCCGCTGTATTGAATTCCCGTCGTCCGTTGCTGGTAGTTGAGGGCCGTAGTGATAAGAAAATACTGCAGGTTGCGTGGAAGAAAATATACGGAACAGAATCAGAGCCT
Organism: Stenomitos sp.; assembly: GCA_036704065.1. Classification (GTDB taxonomy): domain Bacteria; phylum Cyanobacteriota; class Cyanobacteriia; order Thermosynechococcales; family Thermosynechococcaceae; genus JAAURS01. The sequence goes on along the minus strand of DATNQK010000080.1, from coordinate 807 downwards.
CCATTTGATGTCCAAGCTGCAGGGATCGACGCCGATCAGGACAAACGCGATGGCGGTGCTGAGCAATTGCGCCGAAACATTGAGTTTCTAGCTACGACTAGTGACCGAGCAATCATCGGACTGTTCGACAACGATCAGGCAGGTAATGCTCAATTTAAAGGTCTGAATAAGAGTGCGTTTGAGGATTGGGACATAGTATTTTCGTGCCGAAAGCATCGCACCGCTTGCGTTTGGGGAATACTGTTGCCTGTAGTTTCTGGACGAGAAAAATTTGTAACCGATTCAAACATTAACCACCGTTATCTTTCGATTGAACACTACTTTAGCAACGATGTCCTTTTCTCTAATGGCCTGAAGGGTGAAGCAATTCTTGGGACAGATGTGTTTGAGATTTGCGGTGATAAAATTACCTTTGCCGAAAGCTGTGATTCGTTAGATAACCGCGAGTTTGAACGCTTCCGAACTTTGTTTGCCGCGATACAAGCAGTCTGTAGTGAGTTTGCTGTTCCGGTTGTCTCTCCGACTACTGGATAGCGATCCGATTAAACAGGAGTGATACGATTGTCAGCAAATAAGCAGAAGAGCAAAGCCGTAAATCGATGTGGTGAAAGCACGAGGGTTACAAATGGATGATCTTTAATCTTCGCCTAGTTACGGCAAACTTTAGGATCTTGTCCGCTTTTGGTGATGCATGAAGATACCACCTGAACCCTCTATGAATAGTGGCTCTCAGTGATTCAGAATCAACCGCTTGTTCAAGAGGTCCAATCCAGCACGACCGAACATTTGGCGCTTGAGCATCTTGAG
>DATNQK010000079.1:0-20652 GCA_036704065.1 Stenomitos sp. | reverse complement strand
CACATGGCAAGAACAGCAAGGTCAGTACCCAGACGGGACAACTTACACCCTGCGATCGCCAGCGGTAAAACTCGTACAAACCGATCCCAACATTCCCATTCCGCCAAACACTCAAATTTCGCTGCGCGTTCCTCCAGCCGTATTTGGCACAGGTTTACTAGAAGCCGTCCCTGAATCAGAAATTGTTCAGCAAGCCGATCCTGAAGATCGCAACGGTGATGGGATTTCCGGACGACCCAATTATGTATGGCATCCCATCGAGAAACGCAATGCCTTAGGTCGATTTGGACTTAAAGCCAATACACCAGATTTAACGGTGCAAACCGCAGCAGCGTATATCAATGACATGGGCGTCACCAATCCCGTCTTTCCTGGAAATGATGCTAGCCCTGACATTGATCGCAAAATCTTAGACAACACCATTTTTTATGTACAAACCCTTGGGGTTCCAGCTCGGACGCTAGACAAGGACAAACAAGTTCACCGTGGCGAAAAACTTTTTGCCCAGGCTAACTGCGCAGGATGTCATGTAGCAACCTTGCATACCGGATCTGCACAGTCCCCAGTACTAGCCCATCAAACCATTCATCCCTATTCAGATTTGTTACTCCACGATATGGGAGAAGCCCTTGCTGATCATCGTCCAGATTTTCAGGCCAGTGGCTCGGAATGGCGCACAGCACCACTTTGGGGATTGGGGTTAGTCCAAACCGTTTTACCCTACTCCGGCTATCTGCATGACGGTCGGGCTAGAACAATAGAGGAAGCGATTGTCTGGCATGGCGGCGAGGCCCAAGCGTCTAAAACAGCATATATGGCAATGGCAAAAGGCGATCGCGAAGCATTACTGAAGTTTCTGAACTCACTATAAAACTTGACAAACAGTAAACAAAACATTGAATCTGATTATTCTTCGTGCTCAAAAATCCATTTTAACGGTCAGTTTCAGCAGCGAAAACCTGCCTCGAATGTGTGAGTGCCCCTAATACGCCGAGTGTTTGTCGCTGAGCATCTGTCAGTCCCTTCGCACCTATAATTTTCATTCCCGCATAGGGACGGGGAACCTCAACCCGATTGAGGAGCGATCCAGTTGCTCTATCCCAACAACAGATACTCTCATCTTGACCACCGCTCAAGAGCGTCCCCGATGGGTCAAGGACAATCCCCCAAACCCAGCGCTCATGTTGCTTATAGGTGCGTATACAAGTTCCCGTCTCTAAATCCCACTCTTTCACTGTACGGTCGGCACTGCTGCTGAATAGGTGCCGACCGCTTGTTCCAAACAGCACAGATAAAACAGGCAATTCATGACCGTTTAAAACACAATGCTGATGCCCAGTTTCAACGTTCCACAAAATGATTTGACAATCTTCACCTGCTGTCGCCAGCCACTGACTGTCAGGGCTAAACGCAACCGACCAGATCCGACTGTCGTGAGCAAACCAAGTCCTGACACAGTCACCAGAGGGAATTGACCATAATTTCAGCATTTTTTCGTAGCCTCCAGAAGCCAGCCATTGACCATTGGGGCTAAAGCTTGTGCAGAGTGCAGACCCTTCATGTCCTTCAAGGGTATGGGTGCAAATCCCCGTTTCGAGATCCCATAGTTTAACGGTGCGATCATAGCTGGCGCTGGCAAGGATGTTGTGATGGGGATGAAAAGCAATATCCCAAATCCAACTGGTATGCCCATAAAGGGTGGCTACACATTGCCCAGTTTCGGGATTCCATATCTTAATGGTACGGTCGAGGCTACCGCTAGCCAGATATTTGCCATCTGAACTAAAGGCAACGGCTAAGATTCGATTTTGGTGACCGCGCAGGGTTTGTACGGGTTCACTAGAGGTTAACCGAGGGGATTGGGAGTCTGGAGATATTAAGTGCCATAGACGCAGGGTTTGATCTTCGTGGGCGCTGGCAAGGAGCGGTCGCTGTGGATGTCGGGCAAGTGCATAGATACCGTTGCTGTAGCCCTGCAAAGTATTCACCACTTCCCCTTTGCGCAGATTCCAAAATCGGGTCGAGTTATCGTCGCCACCACTGGCGAGCAAAGTACCGCTCGGATGAAATCGCACGCACCAAATGCGATTGGTATGCTTGTTGAGAATCTGGGTGCAGGCTCCGGTTCGAGTACTCCAGATGCGAACGGTTTGGTCATAGCTGCCGCTGGCCAGTATTTGACCATCAGGGCTAAAGGCAACACTGACGACAGGGCCAAGGTGTCCTTTGAGGGTTTTTAACTCTTCGCCCGATCCGGTACTCCATAGTTTAACCGTGCCATCCATACTGGCACTGGCGAGGAAAAGGCCATCTGGACTGAGGGCAATCGCCATAATCCATTGAGTGTGTCCAGAAAAAACTTTAAGACATGCTCCAGTGTCATAGTCCCAATAGCGAATGCAGTTATCTTCGCCACCACTATAAAGGTATTGACCATCGGGACTAAAAATGGCGTTCCACACACATTTGTCATGCTTTTTGGAGCTTTGTATACACTCTCCCGAATGGATATCCCACTGCTTGATAGTACCGTCATTACTACAACTGACTAATTCAGACCCATTGGGATGGAAAGCTACATCCACAACAATACTGCTATGACCTTGCAAGACTTTAAGACACAAGCCATTGGTTGTATTCCACAAGCGAATTGTTCGATCTTGACCGCAACTTGCTAGAAGTGGTTGAGTTGGATGGAACGCAACAGCCCATGTCCAAAAATCATGTCCTTTACACTGAGCTGTGGGATGCATACCTTGCATCGACCACAGCGTGACATTTCCATTGGAATCACAAGTGGCAAAACTGTTTCCATCCGGACTAAATGCAAGGTTGGTAATACTCCCAAAGGTATTGGCAAAGGTGCAATTCTCAAACGTGGCGTGTGAGAAGTCTGTCTCGCGCAGATTTAGGTCGTGAAGTAGAGCTTGCCGCACGATAAGACCTGAGAAATTGTAGGCAGTGAGGTCGCTTTGGAGGTGACGGAACAGGTTGATTAGGTTGCCGCCACCGTAGCCTATACGGTTGGGAGCTAGATGTTGCAAATGTTGCAGAAGGGTTTGTAAGTGAGTTTCAAGGGCTCTGACGGTTCCAAATCTCTCGAGTAGGAGGGTAGAAATTGGGTCTAAAAGACGGCGAATCTGGCTATCACGGATTGAGTCATCGGCGATCGCCTTGACGATGGCATAGTTGAGGAAGCATTCCAATTGACTATCTGCAATTTCTTGCGTGATGCTCTCGATGAGGATCTCAATCAAATAGTCAGAGATTGCGGGTTGGAGGGTGATGGCGATCGCCTTTTTGGTATCGGCTTGGATGGATACATCAGGACAGGTGGTTTCGAGGAGCGATCGCTGTTTCAGATTTTCTAGGGCTTTAAGCAATACAGATGCGCGCGGAGTTGGAATGAGGTCGTTTTGCAGTTGGGCAATCGTGACAGGTTCTTGGGCGATCGCAAGCCAGTTGAGAATTGCTGTTTCTAAACTGGATAACCGTTTGAGTTGTTGGGGGAGAAGTTGTTGGAGGCCGTTAAAGGCATCGCAACCTTGTTGTAAAAATAGGCTGATACTGCCTTCAAACAAATTTTGGATACTAGCTGAGACAATTTTGAGGGCAAGGGGGTGACCTCGATAATAGTCAATGAGTTCTTGCGTTTCGGATGGAGAACCGACAATTCCTTTATGGGAGATGACGTTCCTGCAAGCGACTGTATCAAGCCCTTCTAGGGCAAGTGTACGCACGGGAAAGTCTTCGCGTTCGAGATCGTCGATGACACGCGGTTTTTCCCGACTGGTAATGATTATGCAACTGCTGTGACCAATCTCACCAATCTGACGCAGGAAATCATGGTAGGCAGCGTAGTGGGGTTGGAAGTTGCCATATTCGTGATCGCTGGCTAGCAGGACATCTAGGTTGTCGAGGACAATCAGACAGCGTTTTTCCCGTAAGGTTTGAACCAAGCGTTCAAGTTTACTGGACAGGATAGAAGGGAGAACAACATCTGGGGTCGGCAACATCTGCTTGAGCAGATTGTCAATAAGGTCGCTGAGAAGCGGAGCGGTTTTCACCGATCGCCACAGTATGATGTCAAACTGCGACTCGATTTGCTGAGTAAATCGTAGGGCGAGGGCACTCTTTCCCATGCCGCCAGCGCCCAAAATTGTCAATATCCTACAGAGATCGCCTTTCAGCCATTGATTAAGGCTAGCGAGTTCATGATCTCGCCCATAGAAAATTGGAATTTCGACGGCTGTCCCCCAATCAACGATCTGTGACGGTACAGAAAGAGGTTGTCGATCAGCAGAATTAGGAGCGATCGCTCTTGATGTGTAACGACGTATGGCGGTTTTGAAGTTACTTTTGGAGACTTTAGTATTGAGGGACTTTGACAGCCGACGCCAAAGATGAAACCCGACATCACGAATATAGTCATCGTCGTAGCCAGCATATTCAGCAATTTGCCCATAGGTCAGTCCTTCCCAACTTTTACGAATGATGAGTTCTTGTAAATCGGTCAGACCCACTGGAGACAAAATTGCCTCTAGCGCAGACAGCGCATCCTCAAAAGATTCGACTTCAATCTCCACGTATTATGCTCCCATTTTCCCCACCTTAGCGTGTTTGTACAGTGGAATTAGTCATTTATCTATCTCAATTTAACCTTTACTCCAGAAATGACCAGATTTTTTATGATTTTTAACCACAGACATGCGTTGCAGAGAACATTAGACTTTTCTATACAAACAGATAACTGAATCACGTTTCCCATTGTATTTGATTAAAAAATGTCTCACCAGGGTTAGCAGCGGATGGATAAAAAGCTCTAGTTCTACTCAGAGGACTCAAACCACCGTTGAAGCCCAGACCTATATTCGTCAATGGGAAAAAGATTATGAAGTTGAATCTTGGTTGCGGTTCTCAAGTACCCAATGGGTGGGTCAATGTGGACTATGCGCTCGGAGCACGATTTACGAAAATCCTATTTTTTCGTGCTTTTAATAGACATCTAAAATTATTCAATCTTGATTGGAATGACAAGATATATATTCACGACTTAACGACAAGATTTCCGTGGCCCGACTCAAGCATCGATGTTGTATATAGTTCTCATACCCTAGAACATTTTTCCAAACACGAGGGTCGCCAGTTTCTGACCGAGTGTCATAGAGTCCTTCGTCCTAACGGCATTCTAAGGATTGTTGTGCCAGACTTGCGACACGATGTGACTGAGTACATCGAAGGTCGAATTCATGCGGACGATTTTGTTGAACATCTTGGCGTACTTTACGGAAGCAGTGGCAATAGTAAACTTAAGAAACAACTATCTTTATTATTTCAGTTTCCGCATAAGTGCATGTATGACAATTCAAGGTTAATAGAAATTCTTAATGAAATTGGGTTTCAAGCCCGTACCAGAACTGCATTCTGTAGCGATATTGACGATATAAAGACAGTTGAATTGGAAGGGCGGACTGAGAATGCCGTAATAGTGGAAGGGCGCAAGCAGTGATCCAGCGGGTAATGGGAGCGTTAAATCTAGAGCTGGAACTTGATGCATGATGCCTAAAATTCAATTTTTCAATATTGAATCAATTATCAAATTCAAGGGAGTAGTGAGCTACTCCTGATGATTATGGGACTCAGCATCAGTCACCTTGACTGGGGAATAAACTCCTTGATCTTCTCGCTTCCCATTACCTGTTGATGATTCAGCTTCAGTAACTCAGAAAAATAACACTGGGCAGATTTATTAGTTGTTGCAAAGTTCTATATTAAATTTTTGTTACAATAGAGTCTATAAAAATGATTTATCTTCTGCAAGTAGTACAGTTAAGTTGTAAGTCTTTTCATTACAGAGGTGAATTCAAAAATAATAAAAATTTAGACGGTAAAGTTTTCAAATGGTAGAGGGAAAACAAGGAGTCAAGGGCTATGAATTTCAAAGGTGCAGCATATTAGACAAACGGTGGATCACAGTGGTTAATGGTATGGGATACTGCCGATCACTCAAGGGCCAGACTAGGTTACTCACTCAAAAAAAGACGGTCGCCATACTACATATTACTAACATCCAGATTTTTTTCGATTGCAATATTAATCCATACAAATATTATAATAAGAATCATATGCGTCAGTTTTGCGTACCAGCCTAAATAAATTGCAAAAGAGCATTTTAATCAATGCTAATTCTTGGAGCAAGCTGAGGATTAAAAAATATTTTCGATTTTTTTACCATAAAATCTCTAAAGTATTTTTAATGAATTTCAAATACTATTCATTTAGTTTATACTACCATTATAGGATCTTAAACATATGAAATCAAATTATGTTATTGCCATCAGTCTAGTACCCTTTCTTGGATTGTTTGCAACATCTCAAGTGAATGCTTTTAATTTAGACAAAAACAAATCATTATTTTCGCAGAATAATTTCGAAAAATTTATTTTTATTTCCAAAAAATTTATCAATTCAAATTACAGAATCACGCCTAAATCACACATTAGAAAGGCACAAGGTGTTTCGTATGAGGTAGTTTATGATTTTTACAAAAAAGCCAGAAATGGTGGCCCAATATCCAATGGGAAAATGCACTTATTTGGAGATTCTTTTTACGGGATCTCTCGGGAGGGTGGAGGGAGTAATTATGGTTCTATTTATAAGTTTAATCCGACTAGTCGTGGTCTTACTGTTGTGCATAAAATTATATGGGCAGTATTTCCCATACAATTTGAGAAAGATAGTTTAGGCAACTTTTATGGTGCAACAAGTGGATATCCTAAATATCCGGCTAATCTCTTCAAATATTCACCAAAAGAAGGTTATCAGACTTTATATCAATCTCCAAGTGGAAATACTTATGACTATGACGTAAATTCTATGATTGCAAATCGAAGAGGTATTTTTTTTGGAATGCCTTTTGAGAATTCAACAATATTCAATCAATCTTCTTATAGTAGCAATCTAACCACTTTTTATAAGTTTGAACCTGGAACGAGTTTCAAGTTGTATGCCCGAGGGAATAAGGGCCAGATTTATGGTGTAGCACAGAAGGCAACTGACCAAGGAACAATATTTAGCCTCTCACTCAGCCGTCAGCTCACAATATTACATAAGTTTAACGGCACGGATGGAAGCTATCCTTATTCATTGATTCGAGATCGTGCTAATAACTTATATGGGCTAACAGAAAAAGGTGGAGCAAATAATGGAGGGACCGTCTTTAAGCTGTCTGCAGATGGTGTATTAACCACACTATATAGTTTTGAGAATGGTAGCCGAGCAAGGTCATTAATTCGAGACAGTGCCAATAATTTGTACGGCGATCTGTTGTACGGTGATCTGAATGACAGTTCAGGAGTGCAGAGTATTTTTCAGATTGCTGCTGATGGAACTTTTACTTTACTCTATACTTTGGCCAAAAAAGATAAACCTAGTTCAATAAGTTTTGCCTACAAAGGGGACTTGTATGGAACATTTCCGGCATATGGATATCCTCCCCATGACTGTTTTGGCTTATATCCAGTTGATGACAAAAAACAATGCGGTGGAATTTTTAAACTTAAAATCAGCTCTACAGCACCTCTGAGGCAGCACTCGTCTCTGCCTATATTAGAAGCACCAGAGGAATAACGTGCCGTGTTGCATGCAGAACCCAAGTTTCAAAACCAAAAATTTACTCAGCGTAATAATCTGCTTTTACAATGCCATTTATTGTAAATAGAAAGTTATTTCCATCGGGACGTTATACACCCATAAAGAAAAGTTTAAATATTGAATCTTGATTGCGGTTCTCAAGTACCGGATAAGTGGGTCAATGTGACCTAGATGTTCGGATCAAAATTGATAAAAATTCTGTTTTTTTCTTGCCTTTAAGGAATTGGAGCGTCAAGGTTTGGGAAAAGTGAACTAGACTCCGAACCAAACGTCAAACTGTTAGGAGAAAATCTTGCCAACTTGAGCGGTAATGCAACCCAATATAAGGTCGATCAAACCGTTTTGTAATGATTTGGCTACACTTATACTTTTCGCAAGACATCTGATGGATAGAAAATTATCGTCGGACTTATCCATAAAACTAATGCCATGTAATCCGTAACTGATTACGTTTGGGAGTACGACTTATCAATTCTAAACTTTGCGCCAAGTAGCGACGTGCAGAGACGAGATGAAAGACTCTAAAGCATAGAGCAATATCTCCGCTGACGCTAGGATGCTCAAGGGGTTATTCATTGCTGAAAGGCTTGGTCAATCGAGTTCTCAGGCAAGTCTTATGCATCAATCTTTTATCTAGCAGGAAATTTGCAAGAAAGCGAATAAAAATGTGATCGCCTATCCCCCTTCTGGATTTAGAATCCTTCAATAAAGTTTTGTGTCAGTTCATTACATTTGCTCAAAGACATCATCCTATGACTGCTGATGCCCGTATTGATAACAGTGGCGTCATACATAGAGCTAGAGGATAACTGTCTTGCAACGGCGATCGCGCTGCCGCCTGTTGAAATGAGAACCTCCAAAATCGACGCCATCATTTGGATATTCGCTTAAAGGATAATGTTATGAATCGATTCCTGACAGCTTCTTTGGTGATCATGGGCATGGGGATGTCACCTGCCTTGGCTGCTCCCGTTGATGACGGCCCCATTTTGGCAATACCTACCTCAAAAAGCGCTTCCGATTGTCCCTCTGGTAAAGTGTGCCTATTTCGCGATGCTAATTACACAGGGCCTTTTTATTACTTCAGCGTCGGTTCTGCTAACTTCACACAGTTGCCTTGTGCTGCTTGTACAAATGGCGTCCACGGCAACGATGGAACCTTCAACAACCAAATGACCTCTTGGATCAATCGATCTTCCAGTCGGTTTTGTTGGTATGTACGTACCCAGTATGGCGGCACACCTCGCGTTATGAATACTGGTACATCAAACCCTAACGTTGGGGCAGCGAATAACGATTTAGCCTCGTCCCTGCGCAAATGTTGAACTCTATTTCATCGCTATACATTTGATCCCTATGTACCGTAACCAGCAGTAAGAGGTGGGGTGATCGCTGAGTTGTTGACATGATGAAGACTTCAGCCCCACCCTCCTCCTCACTGCCACCTTCTCAATCTACCTGCGATCGCATTCCCACGCTGGCCAACATCACAATCGCTTGCTGCATCAATTCCTAACCCACTATCAATACAACAGCAAGATATTCAGGCTTTAATTATAATATTCATTATAATTACTCGCTTCGTTTCTCTTCCTCAGGCATCGTCATGCAAACCAAACTTAGAAAAATTGGTAGTTCCTTAGGCACAACCTTACCCAAAGACGTTCTCGATCAGTTGGGGCTTCGGGAAGGAGATATCCTCAACATAACTGTCACTGCACAAGGGATTACACTCTCCCCGTTTGACCCTGACTTTGAAGCCTTTCTCGTTGCTGCCGAAGACACCACTGCTGAATATCGTGATGCATTGAAAGCTTTGGCATAATGGATGAACCCAAGTGGGTCAGGCAAGAGGCTGTTTTAGTAGTACATGACCGACAAATTCAGCTTTTCGGTGGCCAATATGGGCTGAGAGATGCAGGGCTACTGAACTCAGCTTTAGCTCGGCCTAAACATTTCTTCTTCTACGAAGATGCTGATATTCCACGATTGGCGGCTGCTTATGGCTTCGGCATTTGCCAAAATCATCCGTTCATTGATGGCAACAAAAGAACCGCTTTCGTTGTAGCAGTTGCCTTCCTTAAAACCAACGGGTATAGATTCCAAGCTCCCCAAATTGAAGTCGTTCACACGATGGAAGACTTAGCGAACGGAATCCGCTCAGAAGAAGACTTCATAAATTGGATTAGCAATCATTCTGCTCCAGTATGCTAAGTGTTCAGCAGCACTGGCCCTTGGCACCTATTCTCATCTGCTTAAAGCGACACCCCAGATTCACTATCCTGGGAACGTGTTCCATCAGAGTTGGGGCTTTCTGGCATAGGACTGTCAAAAGAAGATTGATCACCCGTAGAGCGATCGCCAGATTCCTGATCCATTTCAGGCAAGGGAATAGACTTAAACTGTTTAAAAAGCTGGAACGCAGAACGGCCCACATCCTTAAGAGTGCCAGTACCTAAACCCGCAGCATCTGAGGATGAGGACTTTGGTATTAATCCTTCTATGGATGACATCCAAGACTGAGGCAACTCTACACCAGAAAGTTTCCAAGACAACCCATCCCGTGAAAGGAGTAACGTTGCAGGTTCAGTGTTCATTCCTGTAGGCTTAATGCTCACCGCAAATAAATCCCAACTCCGATATTGGGTTGTTACCTCTGGCTTACTTTGGTTAGACATTGCTGGAAGAGACAAACCTGAATGACCAACTGATAACTTTTGGCCTTCGAGCAATGCAGCGACTCCATCAGGCGTCACCAAACCATCCACAATCGGATCAGTCGCCACACCACCCAACACTGAACCCAGCATCCCGATGATGGAATTATTTGCCTTAGCCGATTCCTGTTCTACCATCGTCCGCACATTGGATTTCACACTTTCGCGTAAGGCAGGGAAATCAATGTGCTGCGATAAAGCTTGTACATCACGTTTTTCGGCAGCCTGATACATTTGATAGAGCGAAATGTAGGGCGTTGCATAGAGGCCACCGCCACAGAGTAATACGCCACCCAAAGCGCCAGCCAGCGCTGCATAATGCCTCAATTTCATTGCAATTCTCCTTGGATGGACGTTGAATAAATTTTTCTTGTTTCGCGTACTTCCTTACTGTAGGCAAAATCCGCAGCTTCTCAGTGATCATGATCGATAACGGACTGTGATTCAACCTCAGACAGCGCAGATTTAATGCAGTCCCAAGACAGTAGGAAACATCATTTTAGCCAAGGTAAACGATGTGAGATCAAAATCACAGGGTTCCCTAGGCAATTGTCACATCCTCAGCTCAAATAGGGTGCCACAGTAAAGAGCATAGACACTCAACATTGGATTTGTGAGGTACACACGATGAAAAAACTCATCCTTGCCCTAATGACCCTGAGTGCTGTAGGTGCGGCGATCGCAACTCCCCTACAGGCCCAAGCATTCGACATTAACATAGGAGGCTACCATATCACCGACCACGACAACACTCGCTATGCAGTCTACTACCGATGGGCAACCTTCATGCCTTGGAAACTCAAAGGAACCTATGGCACACGCTTTGAAGCCGAATATGCACTGCATAAACTCCAAAATAATGGATACTATGCCTTCATTGAACGCCATTAGACACATCACCTGTCTATTTATTAGAGCAATGCAAGTTGCAATGCGATATCTCGGTATCTTTCACAATCCCCAATTGTGCTTAGGACTTTCAATCGAACAGAATCCCAAGCATTCTAGAAGGATAGAGCATGGCCACCAGTATCTTTTGCTCCTACTTTTAAAGAAATAAAGGTTTGTACGATGCTGAATGACATGGGGAAGGCAACCCTTAAAGATGCAGCTCGCAAGTTAACTGGACCGTGCAAACGGATCAAAGCCAAGGGATGCAGCAAAAAGTTGCCCCCCACTAGAAACGGGACTTGAGCTATTTGAAGATTGGTTGGCCCTCGTTGTTGAGAAGCGTTTTTTGTCGCCCACTGGTTTGAGGAATCCTAGCGCCCGATTTTAGTTTATGAGATTGTAGTTTCCGCCTTAGCAAGGATGCAGCTTTTGCTGGAAGGTGACGTTTCTTTCCTGAAATGTGACGGTTGATGTTGATATGGGAAGATGCAGCCCTTGAGCCATCAAGACGTTCCAGCAGGAAAGTTCCATTGCAGGAAAAGTTTATGCAACTGGAGCCAATCATGTCTCCATGATTATTCAGGCTGTCGACAAAACTTATATTGCGATTGGGAGGCATATTTGTCACTAGATCGGCTATGTTTAATCGCACGCCAGGCTTGGGGACAAGGTAACTTTTCTCTCTGTCAGAACTAGGTGATGACACAAAAGTGATGACAATCAGGTTATTGTCGTTAAATCGTAGACGATTGCTAATGGTTGGAACTTCCGGTGTCCCTTCGGTAAAGTAAGTCTTGAAATTCCCTTGTTTATTCCATGTCCCGATCCGTTCACGTCCAGATGACACGAACGAGTAGCCGAGTACGTCGCTGCTCTCGTTGATGCCCAATGCCCAGGCATCTGGCTCCGTCGGCAAAGGTGCTAGCTCAATTGACCGACCAGAGCGGGGATCGAAGCGAAATCCGCGATCATGACTGCCAAATATCGTTCCCGATATAATCGCTTGATTATTGAGGTGAAGAAAAAACGGATTGGTAATAGTCGGGCCGAAATTGAGTATGGCATTTTTGCCCTTGTTGTAGAGTGAGTAAATTGCTTTGGGAGCATCAGGGGAACCAGTGAATGACGCTACAAGAGCTTCACTTGGATCATTGATGTCAAAAACTTGATTTGAGAACTCCCCTGGCTGGGGCGGAATCAGTTCAACTTGACTTCCACGGAAGAGGGCAGATTGAACGATGAAGTTCACAGGGTCTACCAGCACACTACCCGCCATTGTACCGCCAGCATTGACTGAACTTACTGCCCCGATCGTGTCGGGCTGAAGGACAGTTATGGTTCCGTTCTTATAAACGGCAACATGAGGGTAAAAGGAAGCGCTATCGTAGGCATTTCCGTAAATCGCACCACTATCGTTAAGCACAATAGGTTCAAAAAATAGGTAGCCAGCAGGTAGCGGCACCTGATCGAGGTCTACATAGCGATAGCGATACTCTTGTGCTTGCGCCGCCGATGCCCACAACCCAAACCCAAGTGCTAGAAAGGAAGGAAACCATTTTGCTTGAATACGTATGTCGATTTTAAACATGTTCTCCTCTTGAGATCGACTTGATTTCTTTTAGGTGTATTCGTTGAACTACTCCCCCCAAAAGCCCAGTCAGCCAATCATTCAAAGTTTCGGAGCCACTTAAATCGGTAAGTTCACAGTCAGCTTAGGAAAATAAACCTTTAACTGACTGCGGAAGATTGTCTTAAGCTCCACACCAGTAGCCTTCGGCTGGCCTCTGCTACATACACAGTGTTAGCTAGCGATCGCACGATTCAAAAGTTGCCCATCACATCCAGAATGCAAAAGGAGTTGAGGTGTGGATCGCATCCTCGGTCGATTGATTGCACTTTAATCCAATGCTGAAATCAAGTCGCCCATTTTCTTGCAATTTTGAGCAAAATCTTGCTACAACTTCCGAAACTGCTTCGGGCTCATCCCTGTCCATTGACGAAAATACTTAGCAAAATGGCTCTGACTGGAGAAACCACACTCCATTGCAATGGATGCAACAGTTCGTTCTGGTTGCTTGAGAAACTGCTTTGCCCGTTCTACTCGTTGCCAAATAAGAAATTGATGAGGGGACATGCCCGTTGACTTCTTGAAAAGATGACAAAAGTAGTACTGGCTCATCTCAAGTTCAGTTGCAATGCCATTGAGAGATAAATCCTCACCTAAGTGCGCCTGCATATACTCAATAGCTTGCCTAAGTTTTTGTTTAGACAATCCATCATCATGTTCTCGAAACTGATGAGTGCGAGTGGAGTAGTGGCGTAGCAGATGAGCAGATAGTGCTGTTGCGAGCAAGTCAGCATAGAAACGGCTGCCAATCCCACCCTCCTCTAGACTTTTCCTGAGCGCTAGCCCAATCTGATAGATCAATAAATCAGCTTTTTTCGGTGTCTGCAGCAGTTCAACGCGATCTGGATTTACTGATTCATAAGCTATTTGAGCCAGAAACATTGGCTCCAAATAACACGAAAACCACTCTATTATTTGAGTAGTCGAAACAGAACGGGCTCTAATCGGTAACTCAGTGGGATAGATTTCAATACAGCCGCTTGCAAAATCTTTTTCTCGATACGAGACCGTATGTAAACGATTCTCTACAAAAATTTCTAAATCAATTGCTTGACATCCTAGTGGAATGATAACAATGTGTTGCGGACTGGACACTTCAGGCACATCAACCAATTGTTGGCGAAAATGGGTAAGTTGAATGTTACTCCAATCCAACGGAGAACTAGTGAGAAGAGGCGGCCTGGGCAAAAGCTCAGGCCAACGAGTATGGTCAATCACCATAGGTTGCTCCACGGGCATTATCATCTCCTCCAGATAGGTATTATTAATTATTTCTTCTAAGCAGAAATCTAGATATTCGTTATTTTTTTAGAAACAAAAGACTACACAGAAGATTTTATATTAATGATCTTAAACTAAGATTTACAGGACAAAGTGTCGGACATAATACCCGATATGTATCAAAAAATAACAATTTTTGCATAACGCTCCTGAAAGGAGAATTACACTAAATATCTAAAGTTAAAATTGATGATTATCAGAAATTATGGAAAATTGTCGCACAATTTCTTTTATCTATAGGTAATTTAAATAAATTTATTTATTTTTCTTAGCAATAGGTATTATTTCATCCCATTAATCTTCATTTGATATGGATCGAGTCTGAGCAATTTCTCTCCTCAAGCAACTTAACTCCATAACTATAAAGCCAATAGCTTATTACATTCGCGATTGCATCCTTTTTCAATAATCAGAAACCTAAAGAGTAGAGCACGGCTGAAATTCGTGCATATCTATCTCTCTGGTAATGCATGAAAAATTGCTACATTCACACAGAATGATGTCTCATTTAACTGAAATCGTGACGCTACTGAAGCCCTAGACAGTACGCAGAAGGGCATCTACCACTACACATGGGAGTATAAATTTTTTGTATATGCGGTCTAAAGTACATCCAGCCGAAAGAAGACCGCTCAATCTTTTCTCCTCCAACGGTCCTATCAAAACTGCGCCTGCTCGGTCACAACATGATCAGCCTTAGGTATCTGAGGCGAAGCACCTGAATCCCGATGCAAAATCAACACCGCACAAGGAGCATAGTGCAAAACATAATTGCTCACACTCCCCAGAAATAGTTCGCTCAGACCTGATAGACCTCGTCGGCCCATCACAATCAGATCAGCTTGCCAAGATCGGGCAAACTCGCAAATACATTTTCCTGGACTGCCTTGGGGTTGCACAATTTGTGCAGGAATGCCAATGGCAACAGCAGCCCTGGCATAGTCTTCTAAGTCTTGACGTTGGCGCTGTTGCAATTCTTGCCAATGTCGCAAGTATAATTCCATGCACTCTAGACTCGTGGGTAGAGAGTACCCTTCTGTATACAGTGACGCCGCATATCCTTCAATATCTTCTGGCGATAAAACTTGTACCAGAGCTAATTGAGATGGGACGGTATTGGCGATCGCCAAGGCCTGCTCAAAGATCCACTGAGTCGCTTGAGCGGAATCCAAGGCCACAACGATTTTAGAGAACATAGCAATCACCCCTCCTTGACGCGATTCATCTAGATCTGTATCAAAAGGAAACAGACAGCTAAGAATCTCTTTGACCTTCTGCTTGGGCAATCGTCAGTAAGGTTTTCAAAACCGAGTCCGGATTAAGGCTAATGGAATCAATGTGGTGTTCTACCAAAAACTGCGCAAATTCAGGGTAGTCGCTCGGTGCTTGACCACAAATGCCAATCTTGCGACCGTGTCCCTTAACCGTAGCGATCACCTGTGCAATCATGCGCCGCACCGCTTCATTGCGCTCGTCAAACAGATCCGCAACGAGAGCTGAATCACGATCTAGACCTAAGGTGAGTTGCGTGAGATCGTTCGAGCCAATCGAGAAGCCATCAAAAATCTCACCAAAGCGATCAGCCAACATCACATTGCTGGGCAACTCGCACATGACGTACACCTGAAGCCCATTTTGACCCCGCACCAAACCATGCTGGGCCATTTCTGCTAACACCCGTTCACCCTCTTCTGGAGTGCGACAGAACGGAATCATCAGGATCACGTTGGTTAATCCCACCTCATCCCGCACCCGGCGCATCGCCTGACATTCCAGGGCAAACCCCTCACGGTAACGATCGCTGTAATAACGAGAGGCACCCCGCCAACCAATCATCGGGTTTTCTTCCTTGGGTTCAAAAAATTGACCGCCCAGCAAGTTGGCATACTCGTTGCTCTTGAAGTCCGACATGCGCACAATCACAGGTTTGGGATAAAACGCTGCGGCAATAGTGGCAATGCCATAGGCTAATTTGTCTCGGAAATAATCAGCCTTGCAAGCATATTGCAGGGTCAACTGCTCAATTTTGGCTTTCACTTCAGCATCTTGTAATTGGTCAAAGCCCAATAGCGCCAACGGATGCACCTGAATTTGATTGGCAATAATAAACTCCATCCGTGCCAAGCCAACCCCATCATTGGGCAGCGTGCTCCAACGAAAGGCTTCTTGAGGGTTGCCCACGTTCATCAACACCTGGGTTTGCGTACGCGGGAGATCATCCAACACAATCTCTTCTACTACAAACGGGAGTTGTCCTTCATAAACTTTTCCTTCTTCCCCTTCGGCACAGGACACCGTTACCGATTGACCATCTTGTAAAACTGCTGTGGCATTTTGACAGCCCACAATGGCAGGAATCCCAATTTCTCGCGCAATAATCGCAGCATGGCAAGTCCTTCCCCCTTGATCGGTCACAATGGCGCTGGCTTTCTTCATAATGGGTTCCCAGTCGGGATCGGTTCGCTGCGTCACCAAAACATCCCCCGCGCGAAACCGCTGAATTTCGTTCACGTTAAGGATCAGACAAACTGGCCCTTGACCAATCATGGAGCCAACTGCTCGACCCGTGGCTAACGGCTTCAAGGATGCCGTTGCATCAGGCGAGGTAAAGCGGTACGTTTGCAAACGATTTTCTGCTTTTTGGGATTGCACCGTTTCTGGCCGTGCTTGCACGATAAACAGTTCTCCCGTCACCCCATCCTTCGCCCATTCAATATCCATCGGCGTTGGGGTGCCCCGCACTTGCGAATAATGATCCTCAATCGCACAAGCCCAGGTCGCTAACTGCAAAATATCGGCATCCGCTAGGGCATACCTTTGGCGATCACCCTCTGCCACTGGAACATTCTTCGTCAGCTTAGAACAACCCACCTCATAGATCATTTTGATTTCCTTACTACCCAAGCGACGGTCCAGGATAGAACGAAAACCTTGCTTGAGCGTTGGCTTAAACACCAAGTACTCATCTGGGTTCACCGCGCCTTGCACCACGTTCTCGCCCAGTCCATAGGCGGCTGTTACCAGAACCGCATCCTTAAAACCCGTTTCCGTATCAATCGAAAACATCACCCCTGAAGTCGCTAAATCAGAGCGCACCATTTTTTGCACCCCTACCGACAACGCAACCTCAAAGTGATCGAACCCCTTCAATTGACGGTAGGAAATTGCACGATCCGTAAAAAGCGATGCGAAACACTTATGACAAGCTTCTAGCACCCCTTCTGCACCATGCACATTTAAATAAGTTTCTTGTTGCCCTGCAAAACTCGCATCTGGCAGATCTTCAGCCGTTGCACTAGAGCGCACCGCAACGTCCGTATCGTCACCATAGGTTTGGCAAAGGGTTTGATACGCCTCTACAATCTGCGCCTGCAACACTTCTGGAAAAGGCGTTCCCAAAATCAGAGCGCGAGCTTGCTTACCAACTGCTCTGAGGCTGTTCAAGTCTTCAACATTCAGGGACTGGAAAAGCAACCTAAGTTGCTGTTCTAGGTTTGCCACCTTAATAAAGTAACGATAGGCATGAGATGTCGTAGCAAAACCATCAGGAACATTGACACCTTTTGGCATAAGTTGTTGCAACATCTCACCCAAAGAAGCATTCTTGCCACCGACCAGAGCTATATCCCTAATACCTACATTCTTTAACGGCAGAACCAGTAAATCCGCCTCTGAACTGGCCATTTCATGCAATTGAGCTGTATTAATCTGCATCATTTTGTACACCCTTATATTGAGAATTAATCCCAAGAACAGCCTGAGCAACTGGCCATTGAGTGAAAGAAAGTGCCTCAGAATCCGAACGCCGCAACCTGAATAGATATACTCAGGTTTCAGAATTTGTGACAACAAGCTCATGCTGTGGCAGACAACTGTCAGAACTTGACACGTTACACAAAGCAAGAAATCTGCGAAATGCTTTTTCAAAGTCTTGAGGGCAGAATCTCGGCGTTTAAAATAAACGCTTCAGCCCTACTGGATCCATCAAAAAATTATGTATGAAATCTTCACAGGCATAGGTACCTCCAAAGAGATTAATGATTGAATGAATCTCAACAGCGAAAAGAAACTCTATCTAATGGGGTAGAATCCAGACTACGGCAACCCTTTATATAATTATGATCTAAGTCTAAAGATAGACTTGTTGATGCTTTGAAAGCTTATCTTTATTTTAAAAGGAAACGTAGTACCAAGATCAGATTTATACTTAACGTTACCTCTCTGATTGGATCCTCTAACACATCGGCAGAAACAAGCCTCACAATTTCCTCATTTTTGGGTTTTATACTACACAAGGAGATCATAATTTCAAAAAAATAAGTTAAAATCGTGTCTAATGTATCTTTATCTGTCTATCTTTCTTACTATCTTGAGTACGGAATAAATTTCGAAGTTCTTCAGCCAATATAGATTCAAATAATCTATGAAGCATTAAGTGCACCCAATCCTGTTTGTTCTATTTAAATCTCTGAATCACTGTCCCAGTAATGTTCTCCATAAGCGTCAGGACAATTAGAACCTCTGCATCCAAAGTAAAACCACGAAACCGTAGAAGTTCAATATTTTTTGCGGTCCAGAAGTGCAGAACTCTTGTGCCTTATCACTAGAAGTGCTGTACATAGGATTGTTAGGTAGGATGCCTTGGTCAGAGATTGAAATGGAACACTAACTTTGCAAACGTTGCTTCATCTCGACGCGGTGGCGCGGTTTGCAGTACATCACTTCCACCTCCTCCTACCGCTTCAAAACGAGGACCGTCCTTATGTCCACTATGCCGCTACAAACCGTCAACCTTTTAGAAGCTGGGGTTGCATCCTTACCTTTTACCGAACAAGTCCAAATCATGATTAATTGGGCGAAGGAGCCAACCAGCCGTTTTGTATGCGTAGCCAATACCCACATGCTGGTCGAAGCCCATCAGAACCCTCAATTTAAGGGGTTACTGCATTGTGCCGATCTGATTACACCCGATGGGATGCCTTTGGTCTGGATGATGCGATTACTGGGCGTTCAGAGCCCTGAGCGGGTCGCGGGAATGGACATTCTCATGTCCATTTGCCAAACGGCCTCACGAGAGAATGTAAGTGTGTACTTCTTGGGTTCTCAATCAGAAATCCTAGCCCTGATGAAGCAGCGGCTCACCCAAGAGTTTCCCAACTTACAAATTGCTGGAATGCAACCCTTACCGTTCCACCCCCTAAGTACGTCAGAAAATGAGCAGGTTCTCAACCAAATTAAAGAGAGTGGGGCATCTATAGTGTTTGTGTCCCTGGGGTGTCCGAAACAGGAGCAGTGGATGGCTCGGCAACGTGGCAAACTGCCCGTAGTCATGATTGGGTTGGGCGGGGTTTTTCCCATCTATGCTGGAATTCATAAAAGAGCCCCTCGTTGGCTACGAGACTTAGGACTAGAGTGGTTCTATCGCCTACATCAGGAACCAAGGCGGTTATGGCGACGCTACGGTACCACAATTCCTATGTTTATATTCTTGGCAATTCGGCAGTTACTACAGGCACAGACAAACACGGATGAGCAATCCACTCTTGCTGAGTTAAAGTGCGCCAAAGATCGAGCTCATTGATCACACGCGTAGGATTTCATCATAATGTCCAGTTTGCACATGACTCAACCATGCCTAATTAGACAGATGAGATAGTTTACTAACCCAAATATCCACAACCCTTTTGATGTGCAAAAATTGACATCGGCAATTGTCAATTATGCTACCGTCTTAGCTTTAGCATCTTTGCCTAACCATGCTGAAGCCTATTGTGTTGCTGTGCATCTCGAACTTGTTCATGACCTTTGCCTGGTATGGCCATTTAAAGGATTTGAAGTCGTCGCCGCTATGGATTGCGATCCTTGCAAGTTGGGCGATCGCCTTTTTTGAGTATTGCTTTCAAGTCCCAGCAAACCGCATCGGGTCGCAGTATTTCAGCCTTGCACAACTCAAGGTATTGCAAGAAATCATTACGATGATTGTCTTTGCAGGCTTTAGTACGGTTTATATGAAAATACCCGTGAGCCGCAATTACTTCTTTGCAGGTTTATTACTGGCTGGGGCAGCCTACTTAATCTTTAGCGACCACCGTCATTCATAGTTAGCATGCATAGCCAAATAAGACAGGGCTAAGCAAAAGGTACTGATGCGCCTTGGAAATTGCTAGCCGTCTGCAATCCAGGTCATTGTTGTGCAGGACTTTTAATATTAAAATTGCCCTTGCTGGACATCATGGTTATATGAGCATTCGCATCCACCCAACTGCCCTCGTTGAATCCGAGGTTAACATTGGGCCAGGAACATCAATTTGGGATAACGTCCATATCCGCCACTCTACAACCATTGGCGAAGACTGCATTATTGGCGAAAAAACCTATGTGGCCTATGGCGTTAAAATTGGCAACCGCTGCAAAATCAATGCTTTTGTCTACATCTGCAACGCAGTAACCCTTGAAGATGGGGTGATGATTAGCGCAGGTACC
>DATNQK010000078.1:0-2188 GCA_036704065.1 Stenomitos sp. | reverse complement strand
CTAGGATTCGAGGCTTCATTTATACCGCTCTTAGATAGAAAGGAAATACAACCATAAATCAAAAGAAAACCTAAGCTTAAAGCTAGCTTAAGGGCATTAGATCAATGGGATGTAAAGATTATAAACTTTTGCTTCAAAATCTTTGAGATTGTGACACTGCTGCAACACATCCTAAAAGATTAGAAAGAAAAGGATGTAATTTTTGACCCCAGTAATTTTATGCCGAGGGTGGCCACTCAACCTAAAGCCTAGATTTTGGAATTGTTTTCTAATACAGGCACTCTATACTCATTTTTTAAGGTTCATTGCTATTAAAAAGGCTTTTAAGGTTCATAGCTTGCTCCAGCGTTAAGAGAAGTCAACGCTTTGAAGTGCCTTCATTGTACTGTGCAGTCTCAATTCACGCATTTCCTGGCAACCGTTTCGCATGGAGTCGCAAGAGCCTTAACAGCCCCCTCTCTACTAAGCTCCATGCCCAAGCCAAGAAATTTTTGCAAAGCCCCTTGCCAAGTAGAGGATATTCTCGTTAATATAAGTTTCGCGGTCCTCAGTAGCTCAGTGGTAGAGCGGTCGGCTGTTAACCGATTGGTCGCAAGTTCGAATCTTGCCTGGGGAGTTTTAGTTCAGATATTCCGAAAGTGGGTTATCCGCCGTGAGTCAAGGTGGCTGTAATAGCCCTATAACCGTCCCTCCTGGCGGATCGTAAGCCCCGAGGGGTTAGCTACCCATACCTAACGCTCAAAAGAGCTTTGCCTCTAAGGAGAACAATACGCGGCTATCGGCAAAGCCAGGAGAAATTTGTTCGTTCCGCAGTCGCACAATAGGAATGCCCCAGTTGATCTGCAATCCAATGCGATCGCTCCATTCATAGCGCAGCCCCAACCCTGGCGATACTAAGACCCGATCTTGAGTGGGCGAAGCCTTACGCAAATTCCAGCCATACCCCACATCGATAAAGGGGCCAAAATATAACCCGTGATCATTGGCGGTGCTTGGCAACAATGAAAATTCAAGTGCGGCACTGGTTAAGACCGCTTGGTCAAATAAAAATACATCTTGGGGATATCCCCGCAGGCCATCAATCCCACCCAAGTCCAACACCGCAGGATTTGGTAGAGGACGATCTGCCACCTGAAGCGTTGATTGCAGCGTTAGGGTTGTGCGAGGTGTAAGGGCTCGAATCCACTGGGCTTGACCTTGCCATTTGAGAAACTGACCATCGGGGGCGCGGCGATTATCAGTTGCCCCTAGATCTAGCCCCAAGCCAAAGTCAGACCGCAGGGCCAACAAGGATTTTTGATCGCGTTGTGTCCATTCTTGGAACAGGTTGAGTTGCGTAATCCGAATACGTCCCTTAGCATCTGCTCCAGACTCAGGAATACTGAAAGGGAACCCAGAAAGGAATGTCGTTTCGCTTTCTTGACGGCCGATTGCCACCCCTACCGCCAATTGGTGGTTCATGCGGTCTAGGACAGGTTGGCGCCACTGCAGCGTTACATTACGAGACGTGCTGCGCAAGTTTAAGGCATCAAACGGCTTCTGCACGACTTTGCTAAAGGATTGACCATAGCGAATACTCAGGGTGCCATTTTGAGGATTAATCGGCAGTGCATAACTCACTCCTACCTCATGACTGCCATCGGTGTTGGTATAGCTGGCATTCAATATATCGCCGTATCGCGTTAAGTTCGTTTGTTGAAAGCTAACTTGGCGGGCAAACTCCCCGCTGGCTGCGGATCGTTGGTTATTTAAGAACACCCGCAGTTCACGACTCGGAGACTGAACCGCTGACACAGCCAAAATATTGCTGCCTGTTTTCGTACCTGGCAACACTTCTGCCGACAACCGACTTAACAGTGGGTCTTGCTTTAAGCGCTGTAGCGCGTCGTTAAGGCGGTTGATGTTGAGGGGGGCTTGGGTTGCAGCTTTAAGGCGATCGCGAAGATAAGACGGTTGTAACGATTTCAGCCCCGTGATGCGGATATCTTCTACCGAACCTTCCACGATGGAAATTGTGACAATGCCATTTTTGACAATCTGGTTGGCAGGGAGGTAAGCACCAGAGGTCACATATCCTTTGTCTAAATAAAGCTGCGTCACAGCAGCGCGTGCCTGTAGAAGGTCAGCGAAAGATAGAGGGCGATTTAAGAACGGTTGGACCACCGCCTGAAGTTCCGCCTGCGAAAAA
>DATNQK010000077.1:0-1963 GCA_036704065.1 Stenomitos sp. | reverse complement strand
AATATTATTGACCCCTTGTTGTTTTTGATGGCTTGCCAGATTTGACAGGGCGTTTTAGGGTTAACGTTGGGTTGATCGCATCGTTTTACTCAATCCGCTTATCTTTAGCGTCATGACTGGGAAAATGTGAGCACGGTGCGGCAAGATTGTAGGTTCAACCTTGTTTGCAACTGCATTTCGAAGACAATAAAGAAAAAGCATTTGAAGGGACTGGACAATTTAAAATGGCAGACTGGCGCATTGAGCAAGACACGATGGGGCAGATTTCTGTTCCTTCAGATCGATACTGGGGGGCACAGACACAGCGATCGCTCGCTTACTTTGCGATCGCTCAAGATACCATGCCCCGCGAGATGATTCGTGCCTTGGGATTAATTAAAGCAGCGGCAGCTCAAACGAATCAGGCCTTAGGTCTACTGTCTGCCGAGATTGCCCCAGCCCTTACTCAGGCAGCATTAGAAGTCGTAGAGGGGCAATGGGACGATCATTTCCCGTTGCGAGTTTGGCAAACGGGTAGTGGTACCCAAACCAACATGAATGCCAACGAAGTCATTGCCAATCGGGCGATTGAATTGTTAGGAGGCGTGCTAGGTAGTCAAACGCCAGTTCATCCGAATGATCACGTTAATCAGTCTCAATCCTCTAATGATGTGTTTCCTGCGGCCATGCATATTGCTGCGGTGGAAACGCTCCACCATCAACTGCTTCCTGCTGTAACAAGATTGCGGGATGAGCTGGCAGCCAAAGCGGAGCAATATCAAGAGATTGTCAAAATTGGTCGCACCCATTTAATGGATGCAGTGCCCTTGACCCTGGGACAAGAGTTTTCGGGTTACGTCAGCCAATTGGATCGCAATATTGAGCGTATTCGTGCCACTTTGCCGGATCTTTATGAGTTAGCACTTGGGGGTACGGCAGTAGGCACAGGGCTCAATACCCATCCAGCGTTTGCGGTTCAGGTGGCGGCGCGCATTGCTGATTTAACGGGCTTGCCCTTTGTGACGGCCCCTAATAAGTTTGCGGCCTTGGCGGCCCATGATGCGATTGTGATGGCGAGCGGTGCTCTAAAGACTTTGGCAGGCTCGCTATTGAAGATTGCAAACGATCTGCGATGGATGGGCTCGGGGCCGCGCTGTGGATTGGGAGAACTTGTGTTGCCTGCAAATGAGCCTGGGTCGTCGATTATGCCCGGTAAAGTCAATCCCACCCAGTGTGAAGCGATGACGATGGTCTGTGTGCAGGTGATGGGTAACGATACGGCGATCGCCATTGCGGGGAGCCAGGGCAATTTTGAACTGAATGTGTTCAAGCCGATGATGATCCATAACTTGTTGCACTCAATCCGGCTTTTGTCCGATTCGTGTCGTTCTTTTACCGAGCACTTGGTGGTTGGCTTAGAGCCCAATCGAACGCAAATTCAAGCCCTGGTGCAGCGATCGCTGATGTTGGTTACAGCATTAACGCCCAAAATTGGATACAACCGTGCGGCTGAAGTGGCAAAGTTAGCCTATGCGAATAACAAAACGTTGCGAGAAGTTTGCTTGGAGCTGGGCTACCTGTCTGGGGAAGAATTTGATCAGACGGTGCGACCTGAGGCGATGATTCATCCCAACTTAGCGTCACCCACCCCTTAATTTCACCCTCATCGATAGACTTCAATGGCTCAAGTGCTGAGGGTGTGTCGTCATGATCTTTACGTTCTCACCTGAAAAGATGTGTGCCCATGAGCAGTCGAGTGTCCTGCGGTGTTTTTGCCTTGTTGGTTGGTCTGATTGTCTTACCTGTTGAGCTAACCCAGGCGACTCCTGTGGCCTTAACGCAGTGGCTATCCCAATCACTGCCGCTGCAACGTCAGACTTACCGCAACCAAGGCGTCATTTTTGAAACGCCGCCTGGATTTTCGGACCTGCAATCCCTGGGCGGCGATACCTTTGGAGTTGTTTTTCCATCGGGGGCTAGTCCT
>DATNQK010000076.1:0-2010 GCA_036704065.1 Stenomitos sp. | reverse complement strand
AATCCGTCTCACCAGGCGGCTTACTACCAAAGAATGTACAGCCTAGGAGTGCTGAAAGAGTCGGCAGCACATCTACAAGGGCTACACCAGGTTTTTGCAGCACCTCCCAAGACACCACCTCAAGAGCAAAACGATCCTGTGGCGATTTCGGCAGAGCTTATAGAGCCGTCTTCGCCATCGATAAGCGCTCGAGAAGCCGCACCCCAGACGCTTAAGCTAGAGCCTGAAGATCTGATGGGGTATTTTGAACGGGCGACAAAGCGGGCGATGAATGGCGACTTAGAAGGGGCGATCGCCGACTATACCCAAATTATTACGCTCGATCCGCATAATACCCAGGCTTATTTTCGACGAGGCCAAAACCTCAGTGCCCTGGGTCAAGAAGACGAAGCCTTGAAGGATTTAAACCAGGCCTTGCACTGGGCAAGGGTTCACTCGCTGGGACAACTTAAAGACTTTAGCGGTGCCATTAGCGAAACGATTCAAACCTTAAAAACAGAACTGCAAAAGCCGAAGCCCTCCAAGACCACTACGATATCGACCCAAGCAGTCACAATTGAGGACTCCATTGCTGACTATACGCGGACGATTGAACAACAGCCCACAGCGAATGTTTACTTCAAGCGTGCCCAAAGTCGTGCGCTTTTAGGGGACCTGCAAGGGGCGATCGCCGATTACACCGAAACCATCCGCTTAGATCCTGAGTATTCAGAAGCCTACTACCGCCGAGGACTCAGCCGATCTGCCCTTGGCGACACCGCTGGTGCAACTCAAGACTTAAACCAAGCGATTCGGCGCAAACCCGCTGCAGGTGAAGACAGCATCGGAGCCCCAAGCACGAGCAATCCGAGCGCACCGCTAGGCAACACTCAGCTTGCCAACGATGTCAACCTCAACCCTAGCAACTACTGCAACCATGCAGGGAATCGGCCTGGTCATCGCTTCTGTATCCATTGCGGAGAAATGTTGCTGCGTCCAGCCGTCGCATTACCGCCAACCCTAGGCACTACTCAGCCAGCAACCTTAAACAACCCGCGTTTACCCGAGCCATCCGAAGCAGAAAAACTCCTCCAAAGAGGGCGCACCCAGTGCCAAAGTGGCAAGTTAAAAGAAGGGTTAACGGACTTAAGCAATGCCCTCAAACTGTTTCTGGAAGAGCAACAAATGGAGCGCTACCAAGAAACGCTACAGGTACTCCAGGAATTCTCGCGACGGGTTTAACTTGGGCTTCTAAGACGGGGAAGCTCTAGAACCTTGCGCTCAGAAAGCAATCCTCAAGAAGAACAGAAGTTTCTGACCAGAATTTCTAGCAAAGCACGTTTAGCCGCGCATCGTCAGTACATTGAGCACCGTTTAGGTCGGCGTTGGCTCTGAAGCTGGCGGATTCTGGCGGATTGCATAATCGCGAAAGCGGTCCATGTCAGCCTGCAACGTCGACTCCACAATCTGACCCAGAAATAAATTGTCCATCCACTTCAACATACCTGGCACTTTATAGGCAACAGTAAGCTTTACAACACTGCCTTCCGCCTTACGGTCATAGAAGCGAATTGCGCCCTTATTGGGTAAGCCATCCACAGACTCCCACTGAATAATTTGACAGGGTAACTGCTTCAGGATCTTCGAGAGCCAGGAGAACTCAACATTCCCACTCGCGAGCTTCCATCGCGATAGTTCGGGCTGATCCTCCAGAACCTTAACCGACTCGATCCACTTCATCCAACGCGGCATTTGCTCCAAATCCGACCATAATTGCCAAACCGTTGCAACCGAAAGTGGAACTTCTACCTGAGCGCTATGTTCAAGCCAGTCTGACATGGTCGTCTATCGCTCCTAGATCGTTAGGATGCAAGTGCTGGGGCCGCTTGCGTTTGCATCAAAGCTGCATGCTCGATTACTGCACGAGCAGCTCGGCGTCCCGAAATCGTTGCACCCTCCATACTGTCAATATAATCTTGCTGTGTGTAGCTACCCGCCACAAAGAAGTTTGGCACAGGCGTTTTTTGATCG
>DATNQK010000075.1:0-17876 GCA_036704065.1 Stenomitos sp. | reverse complement strand
GCATCAATTGACTCCGTCTTATTGATTGGAGCGATCGCCTGCTCTAAACGATAAACGCCCTCACCCAACTTTAAGACCGCCGCAGACCCAGGATCACTATTTTCTCGTTGAGCACGCATCAGCATATTGCGATAGTTTTTGAGCTTGCCGCGAATAAAGCCCCTCACCACATGAATTGCTTGAGCCGAATCTCCTGCCGCTTTCCACTGTGCAGATCGCAAAAAGATATTTTTAGTTAAAGGAGGTTCCAATCGACCTAAAAAGCGTCCCGTCCCCGTCAAAAAGCTGAGTGGAATTTTGCGCTCCAATAACTCCACCAGTGCAGCGGGAGAAATTGTCGCGCGACCTAGAACAACCACCCCATCCACCTTGATCATCGGCACATCCAGTAACGTTACCTTCTGCGATCGCACCTGGAGCCGTTCATCCGCCTTGCCAATAAAAGCATCGTCTTGGGTAATGTAAACCGTTCCCATCTGGTTCTCCTGAACTTAACTCGCTTCGCGATACTGTCGCACCTTGTCTACGGCCTGAGGCATACAGTCTAGAAAGAGACTGCACCCCTTACAGCGAGGTGTATAGACCGCTTTTGGCATCATTCCGGTTTGCAAAATAGTGCGCACTGCTTCCAACGTGGCGATCGTCTCCTGCCGCAGCACCTCTGAAATCGGCACCACTTGTCGCTGATGGGACTGAGCATAGTAGAGATAGCCGACCTGCACCGTCTGCCCAGTCATTTCTTCTAGACATAAAGCTTGCGCACAAACCTGGAGCGCATCATTATCAAACTCTCCCCGATGGCTCCGTTTGTATTCCACCGGATGCCACTCCCCATTTTCAGATTCAATCAAATCCGCCTTGCCAATTAACCCATACCGCTCTGACTTCAACCACACAGCGCGAACTTGCCAAACCTCTTCTCGATGTCCTTCTCCGACGGTATGGACGCGCTCATGCAAGCTGGTGCCTTCGATAGTGTATTGATTGTCTGTGAAGCCCCCAATGCAGAACATACGCCAACAGCGATGGGGACAATAGTTGTAATGATTCAGCGCAGCAATGGGGATGTAATCTGGTTCCATAAAACAGAATCTCTCGCGAACGTGAGATGTGATCTGAGGAGGTTAACGACACGCAGGTTGCAGCCGTCTTGCCATACCCATGCCCATCGGTGTTTTGCGCCCAATGCCGCTGTACAGTGCAAAATCAGCCAACGTGTTAATTTGCTTAATGGTGAGAGCGTCAACGGTGCCGAAGATGCGAAAGCTGATTGCTCCCACACAGCCGATGAACTTACTACGGGAATCGGCAACCAGTTGCGTGCGGATATCAAAAAAACTGGGGAAAATAGGCTCTAGTAGCGTTTCAGGAAACTCCATCCCGCTATATTGATTCCAGCGTCGCCGCAGGCTGTTGAAGACATGCTCACGGGTGGGGAGGGCACAATCATACTGGCTCTGACGGAAAGCGGTTGGAGTTGCAAAAGTGAAGTCAATTTGGCGCTCACAATCGGAGGCTTGCTCATAAAGGTGGGTATAGGTAACAAAATTTGCCCAGGGTTGAGTGGATTGAGCGGTGCCCAAAATGCTGGTAATTTGCAGATCCGCTGGCCCAAGATGCCAAGGATGTTTGGGATTGAGGTTCAGCCACAGCCTACTCAGGTTGCTAAACAATGTATCGTCCAAGAGGGAAATTCGCCACCAGCAGGGGGTGCCAGCAGGAATAGGATGAGGATGCTCCCACTGCAATAAATGCCCTCGACTAGAGGGTGTAGCGATTTGGAGAGGACTCAGTGTAAAGGCTTTATCTGTTTTTTGCTCATGGAGGCGATCGCCTAGAGGTTTATCGACAGAACTAACAAGGGTCAGGAAGAGGGCATGGAGATGTTTTCCAGTTAGATAACTCGCGGGAATTGGGGAAGTAGGGACAAGATTGAGAATGAGGCTATGGGGCATGGCATTTCAGGTTTTCTACACATCTCAGTTTTTGGATGATGGCTCCAATACTGTAGACAAGGTCGCTAAAATAAGTGTTGAAAAGTTGTTAGTAATCCAACCAACGAAGTACTTTCAGGATGGAATTCACTGACTCTAGACTATGAGCACATATCCTTGATAAAAATTCAGGGAAATTAGAATCTCAAAAATTGAGCAATATTGATTTGCACATCTGAAAAACTTGCAATTCTTAGCTGTTGATCTGCTTTGAAACACTGATGTTTTAAGTACCCCTTGGCTGTCGGTTCTTGAAAAATATTGACGACTTCAGCATTAAGATCGATGAGCCAAGCTTCAGGGATATTTTCTTGAGCGTAGGTTGGAATTTTAATATCCCTATCAAATTCAATTGTTGTATCCGCCACTTCAATGACTAGAAAAATATCTTCAGGTTGAGGATGTCCTGTGGCATAGAAATCTTCTCGCCGTCTTAAAATGGCAATATCAGGTTGGGGTTCAGAATTATTGCTAAGGCGAATGGGGTTTTGGGTTCGGACAATTGCTCTAGATGTCAATTGCAAAATTAAGAGTTCGGTCAGACGATCTACGCAGGCAGCATGGCGTCTCCCTACAGGTGACATTTCAATAATTTCTCCATCCAATAGTTCAACATGGTCACGATCTGTCAAAATTCCTGTTTCAATCATTTGATGGTATTGACTGACCGTAAACTTTTTCCTCAAAATCTGAACTGTCATTGTTCTGACCTCTTGAACGGTCTACCTTTGCATTTTTGTCCGAAGTTAAAGGTGAAATTAGATTGAACTGAGCTAGGAAAATGAGGTATTTGGTCATTGTATTGATCAGGGTTAAAATCTTTGACCCTATTAATGAAATCAACGATCATACAATGAAACCTTGAGGTGCTCATTTTAAGAGGTAAATTAGCTGCCAAACTGATACCTCATCCGAGCAGGAATTTTTAGACCCTCTGCTTCATAGTAATGTCCTTGCAGACGAACATTGCGAATAAGGCTCACAGGCGGCATATTTACAGTGTCATAGCTCAACACTTGATGGGTAAACATGACATCCAAAGGATTTAGGGGATAGGGGAATGTAAATTCCCCTTCTGCTTTTTTAAGTAGCTGTATTTCTTCAGTTCTGACTTCGGCTTTACTCATCCATTTCCCCAAACGAATCCATATAGGTAAATTAAGGGATTCAGTAGTAATGATGTATGCCTCAAAAATGCTTTCAGGAGCTATTTCACGAATACGTCCATAGGTTGGAATGTTCTTACTGATTTGCTCCATTTCAACATGAGAGTTGAGGTTGGCCCACTTGTATGTATGAGTGATATAGGAAGAGTCTACGGGGCGTGCTGGTGTAACATAAATCTCACGTTGATTAAGTGGCTCTATCTCCTCTTGATAATGTGGAATATGTTCTGTGTCATGGTAGCCACTTCTTGCCAAACCTAAAGCATAGGTAAGCGCATAGTTGTGTAAATAGCGTTCAGTTGCATATAGTCTGCCAAGTTCACGGGTGGCAAAGTACAGTGGATCTTGCAGGATCAAGCAAAGACGATAAATATGCATCGATCCCCTACCTCTTCTTCAGTACTTTGCATACTTCTGCATAGGTAAGAGTTTCTTGTGTCACGTTATTGAGCCATTCTTTAAAGGTAGCTTCGTCAGCAAGAATAGATTGAGCCTCATTTTGAAGTGAAATCAACGCCTCTCCTTGAACTAATGTGTAGATTACGCCATCTTCTTTAATTAGCGCTTTGGTAGCTTCCTCTATTTTGCTTTTCAGAGTATCTATGTCATATGGCAGACGGTGATCATCGAGTAGATCATGAATTTTTTGAGTGAGTCGTAAGTTACTAAAAATTTCACCGTCAGAAAAAATTACAGCTAAGACTTTATTTCGCATTTGTCCAGTGCGAGTTGTTTGGGCACCGTATCGTTTAGTTCGGTACAGGTTATTTAATACATAGAGAAAGGTGTTTGGGCTGGGATCGCGAAGGGTTACGACACTGGGAAAGGGGACTTGAGGCAGAACATGATCCTGTTCACTAAAACGATTTGTTGTGGCTGTCTCTTTGGTCATCGTGCCATCTTCATAAGGAGCATTGAGGGTGAATGTCCCATGAGATTCTTCGTAGGCTGGTATTGCGTAAGCGGAGTCGATAAAAATTTTAGATTTTTCTGAACCTGAGTCCCCAATTGCATAGCCATAAATTACACAATCAGGGCACCCTCCACACGGGTTCTCGTTATAGGCGCAGTCGGCAAGCTCTTTATCCTTAGCAGTTTTGTACTGAGTTTTAATCTGCTCATAGATACCATAGCGTCGCAATAATTCACGACCTGTTAAACGCTCTGGCGTTGTTTGCTTACGTTTAAAGAGTACTAAGCGAGTGATTACTTTGGAATCATCGAGCCCGGCTCTGACTCGTGCGACGTTCAGTTCCCCATCAGTTTTAAAAACAGCATAAGAATCCGTTTCACGTAGAATGACGAAGTGAGCATATTTAGCACTAGGAATGCGAGGAATTGAATCTTGAAAGTGCACTTTATATTGCTCGAACATGATTTTATCTCCTTATGATTGAGAAGGTTCTTCGGATTTTTTTAGATAACTTTTGATGTAACAGGCTTCGGCTGCATGACGAATTAAGTTAATATTTTGTCGTAACAGTGATCGCTCACCTCGACAGTAGCCGTAGAAGATTTTTTCTAAAAAGAACTGTGCGAAGTCCTCAACTAACTGTTGTTTGTCCTTTGCTGCATCTTTTGGAACAAATCCATCAATGGTTTTATCTAACACACCATCCACTAATGCTAAGAGGTATCCCTCTAGCATTAGTTGTATGTCTTCTTTGCTGGTGTTGGGTTGGCTCTTTAAAACTTTGTCTGCCGCAATGTTTAAAGGTCTAAGTCTAGCATAAGCAGCAAATCCCTTAGCTCTATAAAAACGAGCATACTTATCAACTAACTCTTTAATTATTTCCATATCGTTACCTCCTCCGTAGTAATTCAACAATGCTTGGTAATACTCTAATAAATCCAGCGCAACTCCAATTGATGAGTCATTGCTTTTTCGTTTTTCCTGCTTACGGTTTTCCTGGATACGATCAGCATAATGAAAGACATAAAGTGGATTTGTATCTAGGTTTTGAGCAACTGTGTTGAGTGCATTCCAAACTGGAAATCTTCGAGCGTCTCGATAAGCTTGAGCAGTCAGAGTATAAATTGAGAAGGCCGCAGGAATGGCTGTGTTTAATTCATCTAAGCGGAAACAAGTACCTTGCATTCCATGCATCCAATAACTATGTACTCCGTCAATCACTGCTGTTTCTTTAAAATCTGCACCTGAATCATAGGGTGGAATCGTACTACGGCTAGCAATGACCTTAACACCTAAAGCTAGTGGAGCTACAAGTGTGAGTAATGCTGGCATAAACCAGGATTCAGTGTCTGTTGGTTTCTTTCCTAAAAAGGGAACACCTAAAAGGTAGTAACCATGCATTTGTCCTCGTGGATATTCTACTTTGTCCAACCGACGTTTCTGATTGTCATTAGGATCAACATTGACACGAAAAATATCCGCCCGAGGAATTAAGTTAGGATTGTAATTATGTTCGGAGAGATCTTTGTCTAAGTCAGAAAAAACGCTTTGGGCAAAGCTTTCATAGGCTCGGCTCATAATGAGTGCTGTTTCGGGTGTAAAGTAATAATCTGGATATAAATGTAGATAAACAACTTCATCTTCAGCCGATAAACCACGTTTCATTGAATAGCGTCTAAGTAATGTTTCTACCTGGCAAACTGTGCAAATGCCTCGTAGAGACTCTTTCTTTAAGCTAGTAATTCTTTTGTTGCTGTAATTGGAAAACTCTTCTCGCACTTCAAACGCACTATTGCAGATGGCACAAATTGGCTCGCGCTTGCGGTTTGCTTTATTCAGGTGATATCGTCGCAGTTCTCCAGCAAAATCAGGGGTTTCTACGCTTTGGCTCAAGTTCAAAACGGTTGATATATAGGTATCTAAAAAGGCAAATGCTGTTTGCTGATCTGGTTGCCCCCAAACAGTCAAAACGTTGTGGACAGCTTGAAGCATTACAGCTTCTAGTTCATTATCATTTAAGCTACCTTTGTGCTGACGCATATAATGTCCAGCGATGTAGTACCACCCATGCGGTACTCCGCCTGCTGAAGGTATTCTTTGCCAAGCTTCTATGTAGTCACTCAATCCAAGTGCATTTAGCAAGGCTTGAGTTGCTTTCTCATGGGAGGCTCCATAGTAATCCTCCAAAATACCCACTAAACCTCGAACGCCTTCCGCTAAACGATCAACTTGCAGGTTGGTTGGATAGTCCCAATCTAAATCAGTTAGGTCAGGAAAATCTTTCAGCATTTTTTCCCTACGTGCGCCTGTCACGGGCGATCTCTTATCGCCGATAAGGGTGAACGTTTGCCGGATCAGAGTTGCTGCTGCCACATCTACAGTTGCAACTTCGAGCATATCTGCACTATGGCTAATAATGCCTTTGGGTTGTCTAGAAATGAGACTGCCTAAACCTTTTTCAGCGGTTTGTAAAATGTAATTACGTACAACATCCGTAAGGCTAGATAAATCTGGTTCTGCTGCATCTTTAGGAACCAAGTAAGTAACACCATCAGGAAAGAATAGAAGTGGCTTCCATTCAACCGCCTTAGTTGCCTCTATCACAGCGTTATGAATGGCTTGTGTTAGCAGTCCTCGGTTTTCAGTCGTACGGTGGTGCCGTAAGCTATAACGACCTCGTAACCGCCTACGCAAAACAGCTCTAACACGTTGACTTTGTTCTAAGTCCTGAGGATGATAGGCAATCGAGGCCGTTAAATCAGCAAAATTTACAAATTCTGCAAGGTCTATAAGATAACCTGGCTCCAGTTGTAATTCTGGAAAGTTCGCCAGTGTCAAATTTTGCCCTCTGCCTTCTTCAGCATTCTGCGCTAGAAATGCAACATCTTGCCAATACTTGCGGGAAATGAACTTCCAGAGTCCTAAAGCCTCTCCCCAAGTTTCAAAGCCTTTCTGATATTGCTCCCACTGGTTGCCGTCCATTCGTACACAGCCTAACCGCTTCAGTACGATTTTGTTAAGGTCATGCAGCGTAACACCTGCTAAATAGATCCTCTGCTCAAGTTCCTCTAGACCTGCTAATTTGACTAAAGTCCATCCCCCCATAGCGGCATTGAGAAGATGGATTGCAAGACTCTGATCCTTATGTTCTACAAGAGTTGTCGTCGTTTTTTCCCGTTTGTCTGGTTTGACGTTAGGAGAAGCTGCAACTAGCTCTTGAGCAGCTTCCAAGCTCATTCCTTTTGCAGGTGTAAGACTAAAGTAGTCAAGTAGATGAGGCAATACTTTTTCTATCCAATCACGCAGCACTGAATCTTCTGTTTTCGTCAAAACATCCAGAGCTAATCGAACTAGGGGTGGCGCTTTCGCCTCGGGAGGAATTGAGACTCCATAATCATCTGGCAATTCAAATTCTTCCGAGTCAAACTCTGTCATTGTTTTGCCCTCACGCTATCATTAATCCACTTGACTTTTTCCAATGCAATAAACTATCTAAAAGTAATGCATCTAAACCGAACGCTACAGGGTAGTCTGTACCATCACGATCACGAACAATCTGTAGATCAAACAATGCAGGCAGTGTGTATCGTCGTCGTAATGCTTTTGTATCGTTCCCGAATTCCTTTGGATCTGCAACACAAGTTGTTAAACGTAAGTATTCAAGCTTGTCATTAATTTGCTTTATGTTTGGATGCCGAGCATCAAGTCGAAAACCTTTCCGCTCTTGTGCTTCGTTGATGTTAAGTGCATCTAAATAGTGTGTGAAATGCAGCTTTACCGTTTCATATTTACTTAAATAGCTCTCAACACAGGCATACAACCCTAAGCTGTTCTTGTAAAACGGATATTTTAATTGCTGACTAATTTGTTTGGCTTCAATTTCCTCGATTAAATAAAAGTTTGTCCCTGAGAGTAATCGTAGCAAGTTCATATTGCTAATAGCCTTTGTTGTGGGATCATATATCCAGATGTCCATCTGTCCTGTACCTCTGAATGTTTCCAAGTCTTGGATAATCATTGCGTGATTCTTCAAAAACTTGAGAAGTCCCCAATTTGGTACTTTGCCAGTTGTATTAAGAAGAGATCTAGCTTCCTTTGGATAGCGCTGTAATAAAGTTTGATATTGCTCTTTTTGTTTATCTAGCCGGATATACCTAAGTGAGCAGAGTGCTTCCCCCCAACGGTGGATGTAACCTTGGAATTCTTGGGGTTTCTGGTAGACATGCTCTCGAACAGCTTTAAAGAAGCTTTCTCGATCTACTTCACTCCCATCCACATAGAATTCTGAAAACTTGTCTCGAACCCATTCCGGTACGAGGGCGATCGCTTTATAGATAGAAAAACCTTGATGTCGTCCAAGTCGTCCTAACCGCTGAATGAATGAGCCTGCATCTAATGATTCATAAATTAAAAAATTAATCGCAAAGTCTACACCTACGTCTACAGTTGATGTTGCTACAATTAATTGCGCTTCCATTGATGCTTTACGTACTTCAGCACCCGTCAAACCTGTATTTTCTCCGATACTCATGTTGCAGCTAGGATCTTCTTTTAACATCTTTACAATTCGCTTTGCAGCAAAGACACTATTGGCAATGATCAATCCTTTTGATTCAGGGTTTTGTGTGAAAAACTGACTGATTGACTGTAAGTTCTCACTAACCCAATTTTCAATTCCGCCGAGGGCTTGCTGACTTGCAACCAAGTCTAACTCTACCTCATGCAAGATTTGGCGATGAGTTGTACTTTGCTGAAGGCCGTGCGCATAGCTTCCCTGGATTACTTTTGAAGTAATACCAGCATTCTCCAAGGCATTTAGTAGCAGCTTGTCTGGGGTTGCCGAAAGGAATAAAAATTTTGTGAGATAGTGGTCTGTAGAATTTGCTCGAATAAACGCAATTCCATCTAGAACATTCGTTATTTGAGAAGCATTAAAAATATGAAACTCATCAAAGATGATGTAACGGTATTGTGCAAACCACTTTTGAGCTGTCTTTGCAATATTTCCCCATCGTCGATCATAGTAAAAGCGATTTATCAACGTAAAAATATCTGGGTTACTCAGAACGATATTGTTGTCTGAGGCGATGATCTGCAGCGTTTCGGGTTTATCAAAACCCTCTTCACGCATTATCGCTGACAACTCAGAGCTATTAAGTTGTCCGACTGTTGGTGTCACATCTAATTTTTGAATCCAGTCTCCAAACTGTCGTCCTTGATCTCGAATTAATTCATTAGTGGGATAGGCAAAAAGTGTTTTACCTAACGCTCTGCTCTCTTTTAGGGCAGGTAAAAGCCCCGCTAGTGTTTTTCCATCACCAGTAAGTGCGGTATCAAAGACAACTTGAATCTGTGGATTACAAATGGCATCCCAGACTTCCTTTTGGTGCGTTACAAGCTTTATGCCAGGGGAAACTTCTGACTCTGAAGCATACTCTGACCACGTAGAAAGCAACTTGATTGTCAAGGGAGTTCCTCTTTAGCTGAACTGTGTAGTGATACGGGAGCATAAAAAACTGCTCCCAAACCTTGTAATAGATTCAACTCAGTCATCTCTCAAAATCCCTTTCAGGGATTGAAACTAGCGATGTTCCACGTAACTAGCTGAGCTATTACTTCAAAACAAATCCCTTTCAGGGACAGCAGCCAGGGTTTTGCTCAACCATCTTTAAGCCTCGT
Source organism: Stenomitos sp. (assembly GCA_036704065.1). GTDB lineage: Bacteria > Cyanobacteriota > Cyanobacteriia > Thermosynechococcales > Thermosynechococcaceae > JAAURS01. The sequence continues at coordinate 8,124 of DATNQK010000075.1, read as the reverse complement.
AATCTGTCCGTAAACCGTTGCTAATGCTTATGTTTGCATCCAGAATAGAAAACGACAAGAGGATAAGCGGATAAAGTGTCCGTATACTTTTATGAGCCGTAAAGGATATTCGATTACACTCTCAATTAATGAGAGAGACAAAGCCCAGCTGGAGCAAATTGCGACTGAACAAGGAATGAAGTGGGGCGATCGCCCAAATATTTCTCGATTAGTAGAAGCGATCGCGCGTCGCGAACTGTTAATTGGGCGCAATAACGACTGGTCAGAGACTCGCATTAAGGCGCTCCATCAAGCGATCCAGGCATTAATCGACGCCGGAGACCCGAACGCTGCCCAAATTGTGGCTCAACTTTTGGCTGAACGCAGTGAATTATCAATTCCCTTAAGAACCAAGATTGAGCGATTTTTAGAAACGCCCCTAGCCCCTTGGCGCTTAGAACTTGACCAGTACATTCGCCGTCAGCAACCCTTTCGGCTCACCTACCTGGATGCAAAGGATCGCCCTTGGAACTTCACCATCCGTCATGCCCGAATTGCACTCTACGAGCGGCGGCAATACCTAGAATGCTGGTGCGAAGAAACAGAAGGTAATCAGGACTTGCCCGAATTGCAACATAACTGGGTCTTGCGGCTGGATCGTATTCCAGAGGCCGCACTCACTACCATTCAGGGAAAGTGGCGATCAGATCTCGATTATCTCAACGTCGAAATGCATCTGCTCAATAATTTAGCCTTCGCCTATGAAGCGAAGACGACCGACCTCCACAATGAATGGCTTGGCGATCATTCGCCTCCCGTGCGGCGTATTGAACGGCAAGTGTCCAGTAGCTTCTGGTTTTTTCGAGAGATACTTCGGTATGGCGAGGATTGCATTATTATCTCGCCTGAATCTATCCGAGAGCGCTTCCAGCAAAAGTTACGTGCGCTGATTGGTAACTACGATGTCCCCATCTCGTAACAGTGGAACCCATCTGGTAGGTGTAAGTATTTTCTAATCCAAGGAAATTATCGAGTGAATGAGATCCCTTATTCACTCACAAACTTGGGCCTGCTGGCAGAGGTTTGACCCAGATGGGCTTGCAACGCATCCCAATCACTGCTTTCGATCAATGCAATCACTTGATCTAAAGAATCGCGATACAACTGTAGCGATCGCCGGAGTTCCTCGCGGTTGTACTGTGCCATCATGCGACCCAGTTCAGGATTGCCCCCTCCCACGCGGCTTGTATCCCGAAAGCCAGAACTTGCTAAGGCTTGGGCTAACGCTAACGTATTGGCATCAGGTTCTTGCATACAGGTTGCAATTAAACTGGCACTGACCATTACAGGCAAATGAGAAATCAGAGCCACCGCCCGATCATGCTGTGCTGGCTCACACTCGTAATATTGGCTCCCGATAGTCTCAATCAGCCCCGCCACCATCGCCTTAGCCTCTAAATCCGTTTGGGTCGTTGGCGTTAGTACATAAGGACGCTCTACAAACAAGTGAGCTTGGGCTGCACTAATCCCTGCGGTTTCCTTGCCCGCCATTGGATGACCCCCCACAAACCGAAGCCATAGGGGTTCCAATGCCTCCACGACCTGCGTCTTGACCGAGCCGACATCCGTGAGCACCGTATGGGGTGCTAAATAAGGCAGTAATTGCTCAACGGTAGACTGCATCGCCCCTAGCGGCGTACAGACAAAAATAACCTCCGCATCGGCCAGAATGGCCAAATCAGGACTGGCTGCATCTACTGCCCCTAAGGCGATCGCTAGATTGCAGGTTTCGGTTTGACGGCTGGTGCCTACCACCCGATGGCCCGCAGCACGCAAATCAAAGCCCAACGAGCCGCCAATCAACCCCAACCCCACAATCCCGATATTCATCCTTAATGCGTGTCCTTGCCTGTGTGCAATGAATTTTCAGCAATGAGGTAGCCATTACAGCCGCCTGCTCATTATCGCAAGCGCTAGTATATTTCAAACAGCGTGTAGAAAGTGAGGAGCGTTCCATGCTACAGACCCTATGGGCTGAAGTGAAACAAGGCAAAATTGAACTGCTAGAACCGATCAATGTGCCCGAAGGGACGCGAGTATTGGTCACTCTCTTGCCGCCTGCTGAAGCGGAGCGTTGGCTTCAGCCTAAGCCGCCTGTGACGGACTCAATCTGGGACAATATTGAAGATAAGGTTCGCAGTCCCTTAATTTAAAGTATTTTCATGGCAACGGTTGTTCAGGCTGTTTGCTGAAAACCGTGCTGTTGCTGTTTGTATATGAACTACCTTTATTTGCACGGGTTTGCATCAGGCCCAAGCTCTGTAAAACTTCTCTATCTGCGCGAATGTTTTGCGGCTGATGGCATTGCCCTGCAAACCCCCGACTTAAACCAAAACGACTTTTTTAACCTCACGCTAACGCGGCAAATCCAACAATGCGAAGCCCTTTTTGCCGCCAACCCTCAGCCGTGGACGATTGTAGGGTCTAGCTTAGGAGGCTTAACGGCAGCATGGTTGGGCCAACGCAATGCAACGGTCGCCCGACTGATCTTATTAGCGCCAGCCTTTGAGTTTTTGCCCTATTGGCAGCAACAGCTTGGCGCAGAACAATTAACTCAGTGGCAACAGACCGGACAGATTGAGGTCTATCATCATGCTGTCCAGCGATCGCTGCCCCTCAGTTACCAATTCTGGCTGGATGCCCAACGCTACAAAGAAGTAGATATAAATAGAGCCGTCCCCACTTTAATTTTGCATGGGACTGAAGACGAGGTCATTCCCGTAGAAGCCAGCCGTCGGTATGCCGCTCAGCGTCCCTGGTCAACGCTTGTAGAACTCCAGTGTGATCACGGCATGATCAATAATCTGCCGCAGATCTGGGAGCAAACCCGACGCTTCTGTGGATTGCTCACTGCCTAGGGTTTAAGGGCGATGGTGCATTTTGGGGCCATACCGAAACATATAGGCAAAGATCAACAGATTGAATAAAAAAATAGTCAGCTTGAGCCAGGAAAAATGATGGTGTAGCTCATAAATTTCTGCCGGAATACCAAGCCCAATCGACACCAAAACCAGCCAGTGTGCCCACACTTGTTTGTACCAAAGTCCGATGGCTTCCGTCAGGGATAGACCTGCATAAACGCAAGCTACGACTGCGCTAAAGGCAAGGGTACGCCGTCGGAGTTGTGCCAAGTGTTCCACAATCCAAGAAACCGATCCTTGTTGCCCTGCCAAGACCAAAGATTCTGACCAATCTTGAAGTTCAGAATAATGTCTGACGGTAAGAACAATGGCAACGGCAATGACGCTTAGGGCAATCCCAGTTAAGGTTTTATAGCCGATAATGGCAAGCAAACCAGGCGAATGGCGATGCATGATTGTTAAACGATTAAAGGCGTTAGAAGTTCATAGCCGTCTGATACTTGGCATCCTAGTGGGCGTTATTGTCTTTCTAGGTACACCGACATATGTGCGATTTTCTACGCGATTATTATTGACGTGGAATGCTGGCGTTTTAGCATTTTTAGGTTTAACCAGTATCTTGGTTTTAAGAACCACTGCGCTACAGCTTAAGCAACGATATCATTCTCGCAAACAGAGCAATACCGTTATTTTTACGCTCATCGTAGCGGCGGCCAGTGTGAGCCTATTGGCGATCGGGCTCTTGCTCAGTAACGCAACGTCCTTTTCTAGAGTTGCACTGGTGCAACACTTTGGACTATCGATGCTAGCGATTCTGGAGTCTTGGTTGCTTTTGCATACCACCTTTGCCTTTCGCTACGCTGACCTCTACTACCGCAGCCTTGCCGAAGACAAACCAGGCTTGGCATTTCCGAATCCAGAACTGCCTGATTATGTAGACTTTCTGTATTTTTCTTTTGGCGTAGGGATGACGTCTCAGGTGGCGGATATTGCGGTGACCTCTCCTTACATCAGACGCTTTGTGTTACTCCACAGCGTGGTTGCGTTTATTTTCAATACATCAATTGTGGCCCTTAGCATTAATATCATCGCTGGGCTGATCTCGCCGGGTCAGAAGTAAGCCTCCCCTTGTCTAAAGGAGGATCTGCACTCATACGGGAATCCGACTGGAGCGGGTTGGTTTAGAATTTCAATGCAGCGTTAGACTAACTAGATAGGACGTCGCACCTTATAATCTGCGGTTTTTTAACTCGTCACAGCGAGTTCAATCGAGCACCATGAATAAAAAACGTCTTTCCATGTTTCACTCTTTAGCCCGCACCTGCGTGGCCCTTGCCCTTGCCGTTGGGTTAGTCTTTGCCCAAGCGCACTCGGCACTCGCTGCCCGAACGGGTGGCGGCTACGGTGGCGGAAGTTTTCGTCGTGCGGCTCCCACCCGTATTGCGCCAAGTCGGCCTGCTCCAGGCCCTTCCTATGGCGGTGGTTATGGCTATGGGTATGGCGGTGGCTTCGGCGGCGGCTTTGGTTTTCCGTTTATGCTGCCCTTTATGTTTGGTGGCGGTGGTACGCTCCTCACCATCTTGGTGTTTCTTGCGATCGCCAATTTCTTGGTTTCTACCTTCAGAAATGCGCGTAGCGGCGAAGATGGCACCTATGTCAGTGAGCAAGATTTAACAAACCCACCTGTATCCGTAACCACATTGCAATTGGGCTTACTGTCTCAAGCGCGATCGCTGCAAACCGATTTAGATCGCATCGCCCTGAGTGCTGATACGGACTCTTCCTCGGGCTTAGCAGAAGCATTGCAAGAAACGACCCTTGCCTTATTGCGTCACCCAGAATACTGGATCTACGCCAACGCCGAAGGTCAGCAAACTCGCCTGCTTTCAGCAGAGGCCGAGTTTAACCGCCGCACCTTATCCGAGCGCAGTAAGTTCCAAGAGGAAACCCTGTCCAACTATGGCGATCAGATTCGCCAAAAAGCAGCGACAGCAACCTTAGCAAATGCTGATAGCAGTGAACTGCTGCGTCAAGGCCCTGGCGAATATATCGTTGTCACCTTGATTGTGGCCGCCCAAGGCAAGTTAGAACTGCCTCAAGTGAAATCGGCGGACGATGTAAGACAAGCCCTGAGTCGATTAGGCGGCATCGGTGGCGATAGCTTACTGGCGATGCGCGTACTGTGGACTCCTCAAGCGGAAGGCGATACGTTGACTGCTGAAGATGTTGTAGAGTCTTACCCCAACCTGCGTCGAATTTAAGCGACGACTGTGCAGCCTTGGTATTGATTCTCAAAACTTAGAGAGGGTTGGCGCGTTACAATCGTGCCGACCCTTTTTGGTATGTCTATGACTTTGCCTAATGCCCCCCGCATTGTTGTTGTTGGTGCAGGTTGGGCTGGCTTAGGTGCAGCCTACCATCTGGCAACCCAAGGTTACCAAGTGGTTCTACTCGAAGCAGGAACGACACCTGGTGGATTGGTGGCAGGGTGGAAAACGGCAGCAGGGCGATCGCTAGAAGCTGGCATTCATGGGTTTTGGTATCCCTACCGCAATATTTTTAGCCTTGTTGATCAATTAGGTCTTACCCCATTTACGCCTTGGACGCGTTCCACCCAGTACTCACCCGCAGGGGTTGAAGCCATTTCTCCGATTTTTCAAGAATTGCCACGCTTGCCCATGCCCTTGGGTACGTTTGCATACCCTCAGTTTCCGCGCTTGCCGTTTTGGGACCGTTTGACAGCCTTCCCCTTAATTCAAGCCGTACTCGACTTCGACAATTCAGATGAGGCGTGGCGGCGCTACGATGGCATGACCGCCCGCGAACTCTTCCGTCAGTATGGGGCTTCGGAACGACTGTACAAGGATGCCTTTGAACCGATGCTCTTGGTGGGGTTATTTGCCCCTGGTGAGCAGTGTTCCGCAGCGGCTGCCTTGGGGATGCTTTACTACTTCATCTTGGCCCACCAGAATGATTTTGATGTGGTGTGGTGTCGCGGCACAGTTGGGGAAATGATCTTTCAGCCTTGGTGCGATCGCATTGAAGCTGCGGGTGGCAAAATCCTCACCCAGCGCCGTGTGACCGATGTCGCCTTAGATGAATCGGGCCAGGTAAATGCGGTGATCTGTGGTGACGAACGCTTTGAAGCCGATGCCGCCATTTTTGCCGTTGGGATTTCGGGCCTGCAAAATATTGTGCGCAACAGCGCCAGCCTCAAACAGCGCCCAGAATTTACCAATACGATGAATTTGGGCGCTATCGATGTGCTGGCAGCTCGGCTCTGGCTAGATCGCAAGGTGACAATCCCGAACCCCTCCAATGCCTGTTTTGGGTTTCACCCCACAACGGGATGGACATTCTTTGACCTCAATGCCCTCCACGACGCCTATCGGGATGAGCCAGGTTCTGTCGTAGAGGTGGATTTTTATCACGCCAATCAACTATTGGCGATGGATGATGCCACCCTATTGCGCCAAATCCGCCGCGATTTAACCACCTGTATTCCAGCTTTTGGCGCGGCTGAGGTGACAGACTACGGCTTTGTACGTCTGTCTCGGGCAGTGACGCATTTTGCCCCAGGCAGCTACCGTTACCTGTTGCCACGCACGACCAGTATTTCCAACCTGTGGATGAGTGGCGATTGGATTGTGAACCGCCATGGGTCTTGGTCTCAAGAAAAGGCTTATGTGACGGGGCTAGAAGCCGCAAATGCTGCCATCGCTAAGTTTGGGGTAGGGCAACCTGCGGCGATTATTCCCGTAGAGGCCGACGAACCTCATGTACAACTGGGGCGATCGCTCCTCCAGTGGGGCAGGAAGATGGGCCTAGGCTAAGAAGGTGTTTGAGAAGTCGGTAATTGCGCTTAACTCTACATTCGATCCCCCCTGCCCCCCTTAAAAAGGGGGGATCTACTCAAGCTTCACGTTTTGAGAGGAAAGAGCATCGGATAAACCGTTTTCGAGGGGTTGTTAATAGGTATTCGTTGTTCATCAAAGGTTGTGAGGTTACAAGTTTGATCGCCCTAAAGGGCTTCAAATCTGAATATTAGGTCATCCAACGTTGAATCCCCCCTTTTTAAGGGGGGCGGAGGGGGGATCAAGTGCAAAGTTTTTAGCTTTTCAAATACCCTCTAAGGAGCATAAAATATCTAGCTAATGCTCAAAGATGCCTTCGTATCGCATCAGATCCAAGGTGACGAAGGTGGGCAAACACTGAAAGCAGGATTGAGCCACGTCCCAGCGCTCTTCCCGTTTGAGCATTTCGATGAGTTTGGCGCGCATGGGAATGAGGTAGCGCACGTCATTAGCGGCATAGCGCAACTGTTCTTCGGTCAGGTTTTGCGGGTTGCCCCAGTCGGAACTTTGGGCTGATTTGTCGAGTTCAACGCCTTCGAGTTCGCGCACCAGTTCTTTTAACCCATGACGCGAGCTATAGGTACGCGCCAATTTGCTGGCAATTTTGGTGCAGAAAAAGGGTTGAGTCTGAATGCCGAGGTTATAGTTCAAGGCGGCAATGTCGAATCGGGCAAAGTGAAAAATCTTTTCGGCAGAAGCAGCTTCCATTAATACTTTCAGGTTGGGGGCAGCGGTTTGGCCGCGTTCAATGCGGATCACCGTAATCTGCTCTGCTGCATTGCACAACTGCACTAAACACAGGCGATCGCGGTGGGGCAGTAACCCCATGGTTTCGGTATCAACAGCGATGGCGTCGGCTTGCAAATAGTCTTGCAGTTGCTCGTCCGTAAGGTCGCGATCGCACACTTGAAAGGAGGTTAAGGCCATAGGTTCATGGGGCAGGGGTCTTTGGGCATCGTATCAGGCTTGCTGTTCCCTGCGATCGCCTGTGCTAAATCAGCTTTTTCTTTCCTGAACAATTTGTTCTCAAAATGAGAACATCGACTACGGCATGAAGAACCGCATAGAGTAGGGTAGCGAAAGCTAAAACTAACAGTATGAAGAAACTAGAGGCACTGAATTTAGTTCAATCTCACCAACAAGAGCTACGCAAACTTGGTGTTAAATCCCTTGGCCTTTTTGGTTCTGTTGCTCGTGATCAAGCAAATCCTCAAAGTGATGTAGATATCTTGGTTGAACTAAACGACACTGTTGGCTTCTTTGAGTTTTTTAAAATCAAACATTATCTAGAAGATTTATTTCAATGTCCGGTCGATCTCGGTACAGCTGATGCTCTAAAAGAACATCTCAGGCAACCGATTTTGGAAGAG
>DATNQK010000074.1:0-2628 GCA_036704065.1 Stenomitos sp. | reverse complement strand
ATTCTGCTGTTTGAAATTGGCCTGGAATCCGATCTACGGCAACTCAAAGAAGTGGGCATTCAAGCCACGGTTGTCGCTTGTGTCGGAGTTGCAGCACCTTTTGCAGCGGGTACAGCAGGGTTAATGATGCTTTTTCATGTGGCTGCAATTCCTGCAATTTTTGGCGGGGCTGCGTTAACGGCGACGAGTATTGGCATTACCTCTAAAGTGTTGGCAGAGTTAGGTCAACTCAAATCCAAAGAAGGGCAAATTATTGTTGGCGCAGCGGTGATTGATGATGTCCTTGGCATTATTGTCCTGGCTGTAGTCGCGAGCTTAGCCAAAACGGGTGAGATTGATGTTGCCAATGTCATCTACTTGATTGTTAGCGCTACAGCATTTTTGCTTGGCTCTATTTTGTTAGGAGGGGTGTTCAATAAAACGTTTGTGACGGTTGTAGAACAGCTCAAAACCCGTGGAAATATTGTAATTCCGGCATTCATCTTTGCCTTCTTTATGGCATTTTTAGGAAACGCCATTCATCTCGAAGCAATTTTGGGTGCTTTTGCAGCGGGTTTAGTACTGGATGAAACCGATGCCCGCAGTGAGTTAGACGAATTAATCAAACCCATCGCCGATTTACTGGTACCCATCTTTTTTGTCACGGTGGGAGCACGTGCAGACCTCGGTGTTTTGAACCCAGCGGTACCGGAGAATCGGGCGGGGCTATTGATTGCGGTCTTTTTAGTCCTGATAGCGATCGTGGGCAAACTGGTGACGGGCTGGGCAGTATTTGGAATCCCCGAAATCAATCGAGTGGCGATCGGGGTTGGGATGATCCCTCGAGGTGAGGTGGGTCTAGTGTTTGCTGGCATCGGCTCAGCTAGTGGCATTTTGGACAAGCCGTTGGAGGTGTCGATTATTATTATGGTGATTTTGACAACCTTTCTGGCTCCGCCTTTTTTGCGGATTGCTTTTGGTTCATCTCCTAGTCCCATCGCTGAACCTATCACAGCTGTAGAATCAGCAAATGAGTAGCCGCTCTATAAGATTACGGCTCCTTACTCAAGGACTTGATAACTTTATCAAACTGTTGAATTTGTGATTATTCAAATCATATTCAAACTGTCAACGCTCAACCCAAAAGAAATCGCTGGAGGGAATTCGACTTTGCAGCATAGTAATTGGACGAACAGTACGTTCCAAATACAGCCCCTTACCAGATAAGCTACAAGGACTTAAACGATGAACTGAAACCAAGCTCAATATAGACTGCTTTCTCGATTTCTTCCCAATAAAATTCTTCTAAAACACCTTGTTTGTTCTTAATTCTCTGAGCATCTACAGCCCTCATTTGACTTAAGTTGATGTGTCGATTTCCATCAAGTCCATTCTGTGCAGTTGGCTTGACATTTACGACGAATGGATAAGTCTTTATCCCAGGCAACAATGGGGCAACGATTGTCGTTGTCCCATTTTGGTTGCCAATGTCGTTTTGCAAAATCAGACAAGGGCGCTCTTTGTCGGTTTCATGACCAATAACGGGCTTCAGATCAACCCACCAGATTTCTCCACGTTTGTAGGTTAAGTTTCCGTTAGGCATTTAAACCATCACCCACTGCAATATCCCAAACAGAAATTTCTTCCTGGAATTCTGGATTACTAGCCTGATCTTTATAAGCATCTGCTAGCTCTTGCATAAAAATGCGCCTCTTTTCTTGCAAGAGAACATCGTTTATAAAGCTGCTCCGGTTACTTGCCAACCGATCTACAAAATCTAGAACTTCATCATCCAAAGTTATACTGACCTTCTTACTCATGGTCGTGATCTGCCTGCGACAGATTGGTAGGATTTAGTTGTCATACTATCCAATCCCACAAGGGTCGTCAATGACACTGCCCTTAAACAACGGGTGAACAGCTTGAATGTCAAACGTTTAAGCCAGTCGGCCAGTGATAGCACCTGCAACTTAACCAAGAGCTTTCGAGTCTGTTCCGGTACAGCCACACGTGTAAGGTGGCAGTGCTACCGTTCTGGCCTGTTCAGGTATGAGGTAGCGTACAAACCATTATGTTGATTCAAACTGCGTTGTTGTACTCCCATCAATTTGTTGAAATCGAGTGGTCGTAGCTGAGTATTACTCTCTAAACTTGAATCCTCAGTGATTAGAAAATGTAGAGCGTGCCATTCTTTATTAAAGGCTGAAGTAGCATTCGTCAGTTTTTTACTCCTGAAGTTTTGCAAACATTACCTCTGAATTACTGAAATTGAAGCTCTATAGATCAAGTCCAAAAAACATTTACCCGTTTCAGGATCATTTGGAAGCTCTGAAAACTGTTGTGGTATGACACCTCTGTAATTAGCTGTTATGCCCACACCATTGCCCAAGCAATAAGCTAGCCGCAGAATTCCCAAGGCTAAAACTTCCTTGACTGCGGCTTGCACACTACATATCAATAGAGAGCCTTAAAGAATTGCCTTGACAGTGAATCAGCGACATAAAGTTTGGATCTTGTCCGCTTTTGGTGATGCCTTACTTTGGCGAGAGGATAGAGGGGTAAACTCTCGCTGCTATTAGATCGTGGAACTCCTCAACCATCTGTTACCTTGCCAAGACATGCTCCATCTAGAAAATTGGGAACTGGACA
>DATNQK010000073.1:0-2240 GCA_036704065.1 Stenomitos sp. | reverse complement strand
GTCTGAATGTCTGTATCCTCAGCATTGCTTACAACCATGCGGTAGAGTCCAATGCAAATCGGGAGTAGGCCTAACCATCCCAACCAAGGGCGCGGCACCCACATCCCACCGAAGTAGCCTGGCAAGCTTGCCAGAATCAATCCCCAAAAGCCTAGATACTGCCCAGCCACAATATGTCGGGGGCGAAAGGTGTCATCGGTTTGCGCAAAAAATAGCATTAGGAGAATAATGTCGTCGATATTGGTTGCGCTAAAAGAGGCGACGCCTGTCATCAAGGCTTGCAGGAGTTGGTTCGTGGCCAATGGGCTAACCCTCTTCCAACTCAGAATTCACTATAGAAGGGTGTTCCAAAGATCTCAGCAACATCAGTAACATCAGTCCACTAATCACAAGGACTAGGGTTACTAATCCCCGACTTTCAAGGGTATGACTATCCACTAAAATTAATCCGCCCAATCCAATCAGTACAAAAGGAACCAGTTGATTTCCGTAGCGAGTCAAAAGAGGCGCGATCGCAGGAAGTCGGGTGAGTTGGCAAGCAATGTAGCACCAAATTCCTACCAAGGTGAAGAAAATGCTTAACATCGCCATCAGCTCGTCCCAAGCACTATTGGCAAATAAGGGGGCATAAATGCCTACATTATCACCTCCATTGGCAACGGTTACCGCAGCCACACTGTAAACCGACGGAGAAAGCCAATGGGCTAAACCTGAAGCGGGAGGGTGGGCCGAGGAAACTGTTTCTGGTGAAACGACCTCATCGGTTTCGTTAGACCCGAAGATGCGGCTTAATCCAATCCCAATGGGGACTAGGCCTAAAATTCCAATCCAAGCACGAGGAATAATCAAGCTACTAAAGAACCCAGGCAAGCTTGCCAAAACCAAGGCTGTAAAACCCAAGTATTGACCCAGAACGATATGTCGCCGCCGCATTACGGTATTCACCTGAGAGAAAAACAGCAACAGGATGACAATATCGTCAAGGTTCGTGGCTGAAAAGGCTGTTAATCCCGTAGATAGGGTAGGGATAAGGTTATGCATGCAACTAAATCCTCCTTTAGTCGATCCAGTCTTGACTCGCTGGCAGTGGTTGAAGGCCCGATGCCGTAGCAGGGTAGTCCTGCCGAGAATGCAGTGCTTCTGTGCTGTGCTTCATGGCATCTGCCAAATCAGGCGATCGCAGACGTTGCACCACAAACCAACCACAGGTCGTCAGCAAGTACAGCAAAAACAAATAGGGAAAAGCATCGTAGGGAGCATCCGGTGGCGGAAAGAGGGTACTACCTGGAATACCGATACTGCCTAACACTGGGATGGAGATAAAGCCCACTGACAGCAGGGCAATAATTCCATCGCGATACCGAAACTGACGGAGTTTACGCAGATATAACGGCGCAGCAATCGAAATTAACAGATACACCGTCAAAAACCCATAGCTGGCGATCGCGCCGAGATAGCCCATGCACTCAAACAAAGGCACATGGAATAGTGCTAACGACGCTGGAACCAGAAACAGAATCACAGAGCACAACGCCACAGACACATAGGGCGTCCGGTTAGAGAAATGGACTTCTCCCATGGCTGGATGAAACAACCCATGCTGCGCCATGCTAAAAAACACGCGTGCGGCTGGGTTGATACTTCCCAAAACACAACCAAAGAAGCTAAACAACGCACCAAAGGCAATCCAATGGCCTAAAAAGCCCACCCCTGCTTGCTGAGCCAGAAAACTCAACGGTTCTTCCGACGTGGCAAGTGAAGCCCCGACAGTGCTAAAGCCCAACATTTCCACATAGGTCATCAAGATGAAAAATAAGCTAGCAAGAATCACACTTCCCATCACAGCCCGAGGAATATTGCGCAGGGGCTGCTTCGCTTCTGCCCCCAGGGAGGTCGCACTCTCAAACCCAGAAAAACTAAACATCACAAGCACGAGACCCATGGCAACGTGGCCTGGTGTAACCTCTTTCAAGGTCAACTGCGACCAATCCAAAGCAAATCCTGAGTGCGCCCAAATAATGCCACCCAAAAGCAGAATCAAGGCAATGGACACCCCTTCTAACCACAGCATTGACAGGGCTGAAAGCTGTATATCCTTGTAGGCGGCATACCATGCAATACCAGCCCCCACCGCCAAGAGCGTAATACTGGAAGGATGCAGGCCCAAGGAGCCTAATAACGTTCCACTAAAGTTGGCAAATCCACACAGAACAGACATTCCGGTAAATAAGTAAGCCAGT
>DATNQK010000072.1:0-3279 GCA_036704065.1 Stenomitos sp. | reverse complement strand
TAACCTCTTTAGCTGGACGCACCAAAAAACCACTCGCATTACCAGGAAAGGTGCGCGTAGGTGGCTTTGGCGGAGTGGAGGGATTGATCCAGTACTTAACAGACTCCGAGATCCACTGCTTGATTGATGCCACCCATCCCTTTGCAGCACAAATGTCGTGGCACGCTTATGAGGCTACAACTGCAATTGATCTTCCGCTATTGCGCATTGAGCGACCCGCTTGGCTACCGCAGAAAGGCGATCGCTGGATTGAAGTACCTACCCTAGCAGCAGCAGCAGATCAGCTCCCATCCACTGCAAAGCGCGTCTTTTTAACAATTGGACGTCAACAGCTTGCACCCTTTGCCCCATTGTCTCAATTTTGGTTTTTGATGCGTTCTATCGATTCACCACAAGCAGATCTGCCGCTCCCGCCAGGGGAAATATTGCTCGCTCGTGGCCCCTTTAGCGTTGAACAAGAACGCACCCTTCTGTTGGACTACCAGATAGATGTCGTCGTCAGCAAAAACAGTGGTGGCCCCGACACCTATGCCAAAGTCGAAGCTGCGCGAGCACTGCACATCCCAATCGTGATGGTGCAGCGTCCAGTCATGCCCCCAGGGGATGCCGTTCCAGACGCAACAACTGCCGTTCAATGGCTGATGCAACACCTTTAAATCAAATTGCAGCACAACACTGGCGGATCCAGTTTGGCGTGGTTAAACTGTATAAATAAATCGAGAACTTCCCTCGCAATCTAATATCAATGCTTTTAGATAATTCTTTTAGATATTGCTCTACCATGAGCAGATCTGAACGTAATTCTTGCTATTTCAGGCAAAATCTCGATCACTTTAGCTTCGTAATCCAGATCACTGAAATGTGACTGGAAGTTCCTCAAAATTAGGTTCAAGCATACATCTAGCTATTTTTGAACCTTTATTTTAGTTGCCAGCAACAAACCGCGGCTCTAGGGAGCAGGCTTATTTTTGCTATCCATAAACTAGCTTAGACCTAGGTTATCCCTATAAAACACGATTTATTAATGCCGTAAGGCCATTTTAATCAGGCAGGAGGCTTTTAAGATGAAATTTAAACCAAAATACAGATTGGCAACTCAGCCTCCTTCCAATCGTGTCTATCTGTTCAAAGATCCTGAGCTTGATGGGACAGTTACCAAAGAAATCAAAAATTTAATTCGCATTGCCTATCGAGATTTTGAGTTTTACAAGTCAAACCGCAAGCGCAGAGAGAGTCGCCGTTTTGAGGCGTTCCAAAAAGGCGATTTTATTGTGACCTCCAAGGAAGTGATGGAAAATCGCTTGGTTGAGTCCTACAACATTCAACCCGCCGTCGGCCCCAGGAACGACAAGGAATATCGGTACGAAGTTCTAGAGATCTTTCAAGATGAAGGGCGATCGCTCTTCTCGCGCAAGCCCACACGTTTTGGATTTATCGCAAAGCGCAAGCTAGAGAACGGAGACGCAAAGTTGTTTGTGATCTTCACAGGTACACGTCAGCTAGGGGGCTGGCTACAAAAGCCTGAATTTAGAAGGGTGCGAAGAATTGCTCAAAAGTTAAGGCTCTCTGTTGAGGCAGAAGACCCATCTGTTAGCTTTGGCGCTCAAGAAATCTGTGTGCAACCTCAAACCCTTTTTAGCCTGAGCGGCAACTCCTTGGCACAAATCCTGCTCAATCTTGTCCAACGCTTCAGCATGAAGGTGGACTACCTGCTCTGGGGTAAAACCCGCAGCGCAATCTGCAACAGCGTGGAACGGGTGCTCAGCGATACCACAGCATGTCCGCCTGGTACTGAACTCTACTTTTCTGGACATGGCTTAGGGGCAACATTCGCCACGCTTTCGGCGTTGAATCTGGGTTACAAAACACACCAAGCCCAACAAAGTCGTAAGTCTCAGCGCTGGAATCAGAATCAGACCTCCCCTATCAACGTCTTTCCCGCGTTGTATGTCTTCTCTTCCCAAGGCACCAAGGCTCATCCGTTTGCCAAGGATGTTGAAGCTTATAAAGCAACCTGCTTTCGGGTTGCTGGAGTTGAGGATGCAGAAGCATGGATGGCTCACTACGATCCTCGCAACTTTGCTAGCGATGAACAAACGGAACTAACGCCTGCAGCAGCGGCGATCGCCACCTATCTTCGAGACCAAGCCAAGCAATTGGGGCCTCGTCCGCTGTAACAGTTGCAGTCTAAGGGTTCGCAACCGAATCGTTCGAATCAATCACTGCAACTAAACTGGGGCTGGCGTTGTTGCGCTCATTTGCAAGGCGTAGAGGTTGGCGTAAACGCCCTGTTGCGCCATCAGTTCGGCATGGGTACCCCGTTCAACGATATTGCCTTGCTGCACCACCAAAACTTGATCGGCTTGGGAGACGGTACTTAAGCGGTGGGCAATCACAAAGCTGGTACGACCTTGGAGTAAACGGGCGATCGCCGTTTGCACCAAACTTTCGGTGCGGGTATCGATGCTGCTAGTGGCTTCGTCCAGAATTAAAATGCGCGGGTTAATTAAAACCGCACGGGCAATACTAATCAACTGCCGTTGACCTTGGCTTAACGGCGCACCGCGTTCTCCCAACTGTGTGGCATAGCCTTGGGGCAAGGACGTAATAAACTCATGGACATTGGCCATTTGCGCAGCCGCTTCGATTTCGACTTGGCTGGCATCGGGGCGACCAAAGGCAATATTTTGAGCTACGGTGCCGCTAAACAAGATATTGTCTTGCAGCACAATACCAATCTGTCGCCGCAGACTGGCCTGCGTTACGGTGCGCACATCAATGCCATCAATCTTCACCGCTCCGCCCGACACATCATAAAACCGAAGGATGAGATTAATGATGGTACTTTTGCCTGCCCCCGTTGGCCCCACGAGGGCAATCATCTGTCCAGGTTGCGCTTCGAGCCGAACACCCTTGAGTACCAGTTGTTCGGCCGTATAGCCAAAGGTGACATCCTCAAAGGTGACTTTGCCTTGAATGGCAGGCATCGTCACTGCATCGGGGGCATCGTTGAGTTGGGAAGGTTCATCCAGTAGTAAAAAGATACGTTCTAAGCCTGCAAAGGCAGATTGAGCCTGGGTATAAAACTGACTCAAAATTTGAATGGGACGGAAAAATTGCTGCACATACAGCAGAAAAGCGGTCACAACACCCACGGTCGCTGCACCTGTGACGGCCAAATAGCCCCCATAGGCCAATACAGCAGCCGTTGCCAAGGTATTGAGAAAGTCAATGGAGGGCAAAAATGCAGCGGTAATGGCAACTGCTTGGACATTTGCA
>DATNQK010000071.1:0-5766 GCA_036704065.1 Stenomitos sp. | reverse complement strand
ATGGAACGGTCAGTGTTCCGACAGCGTTGCAACCTTACCTTGGCCGAGAGGTGCTTACCTCCAGCTCGTAACCTCAACATTATTTTTGCTTTAGCACAAAGTTATTTTTGCTTTAAATAGCCGGTAGTCCATACTGCTGGCTCAATGAAGCAAGATAAATAAACCTAAACTTGTGTATTCAGGCACACTCCATCTTTCGGTAGATCCTCTAGAATCTTAAAAAAATATAAATATAGCTAGATTTTGGAAAAAGTCCGAAAACCAGGCTGTGTCTAGTTAGAGACTAGTTTCGATTGAATGAACTGTTGTAGAAGATCATCCTAAAGACTGTTTTAAGGTGCTGTTCTAACTACATAGAGTGAGCTACTAAGTGGAGCCAATCCGTTTTACGGTAGGTGTCCAGAATACATATGCTTCAAGTTGCGATCGCAGCTTGAAGGAGGGGGACTATGATTCACATTGATGCGTTGCGATCTCTAGAGCATTCTGCAACGTCGCCTTTTGGGCAACCCGTTGCGACATCCAATGGCGACCCTAATGGGGTCGTGTATCTCGACTCGCCGATTCGAGTCTTGCATACCCTGGTTGTGCAACAGCAGTCTGCCAAGGTTTCGTTATACGACCCTCGAGATCCAAGTATTTTGTGGCAGGTGTTTATTGGGAACGGACAGCTGCACTTTGCCACCAGCATTGCAGGGCAACTGGAGCGCCTGAGCTATCTTCAAGTCTATGCAGGGTTTGGTTTGCCCCTCGATCAATTTCAACAAACCGACTATCAATTTCTGTGTCGTCAATGGCAAATGGGACGCTTGACCTTGGCGCAATTGCGGACTGTACTCACGCTCATTAGCCAAGATGCATTGGTTCAGGTGTTGAAGTTACGGCAAGCGGTCATCCATGTGGAGTACACCCTGGGTCTTGATCCGTTGCTGATGTCAACGCCGCTGCTTAAAATCTTGGCACCTGTTCAACAGTCCGTGCGACGTTGGCAGCAATTACAGTCTTCCATTTTATCGCCGCTCCAAAGGCCGCGAATTAAGCATCCTGAGCACTGGCATCAAGTGTTGCATGCCCCTGGACAAGCCATCCCTCGGCTTCACTTTTTGGAACCGTTTTTGAAGCGAAACTTTTGTCTTTATCAAATCGCTCAAGAAATGGGCATGCCGTTGCTAGAGGTTTTACCCCTGTTTCAGGCGCTGGTACAACGCGAACTCATTGTGATGCGGCCTTACTGGGAGCCGTCCCATGAGGTACGTCCAGTTGTTGCCTGTATTGATGAAAGCCTGATGGTACAAACTGAGGTGAAGTCGGTCTTGGAAGGCCAAGGCTATAAGGTGCTGTCGTTTATGGAACCCTCCCATATTTGGACTGCCCTGGCAGAGGCGAAACCGAAGCTGTTGCTCCTAGATGTGGATTATTTTGATGGCTATGGTTTTGCTAAGGCCCTAATGCGTTCAGAACGCTTTAAAGGTTTACCAGTGATTGCCCTGACTGAACGTCAGAATGTCGTCAATCGCTTATGGGCGCGTCGTTGTGGATTTATGGATTGTTTGGTTAAGCCCTTGGAAGCGGATCGCTTAACGCAATTAGTGCAGCAGATTAGGACTGTGCAAGCGAGCTAGACTCTGAGGCTAAAATGGCTGCCAGCCCTTCTTTGTAGGTGGGGTACAGCAGTTTGACCCCTAGTTCTTCCTTAATTTTGTGATTGGTCACGCGACGACACTCGTCCCAGAAGGAAGCCGCCATGGGACTTAACACTGCCTCTGTATAAGGAATGGCAGGTGGCGGAGTTATGCCCAGCAGTCGTGCGCCTTCAACGACCAAAGTACTGGATTCAGAGGGTTCATCGTCTGCCACGTTGTAAATGGTGCCAGGATTGGGCGATCGCATGGAATGCCAGAGGGTCTGAGCAATATCTTCTACATGGATGCGGCTAAACACATGCCCTGGTTTAACAATATGTTGGGCTGTGCCTGACTTCAGCCGTTCTAAAATGCTGCGCTTGGGGCCATAAATGCCGGGAAGGCGGAAAATGTGGGCGGGTAAGGTGGAATGCAGGAATGTGGCTTCAATTGCGACTCGATGCTGCGATCGCACATTTTGAGGCCGGAGTGGACTCTCCTCATGTACCCATTGGCCTTGAGTATCCCCATAAACGCCTGTGGTGGATAGATAGCCAAACCATTGAAGATTCGCTAAGTTGAGCAATGGCATCAAGCTGGCGGCTATAGGGTCGATTCCGTGGGTATCGGGTGCAATTGTACTCACGACATGGGTGACTCCTGCCAATGCTGCTTCTGGTAAGGGCAACATTTCTGCTTCAGGAGAGTAGGCAAAGGTAAAGATCGGAATGTCTAAGTTGGGGATGGCTTTACCAGAACGATTGGTTCCTTGCACTTCAACCTTGTGCTGCATCAAGCAGCGCGCTAAAGCTTGTCCTGTATACCCACACCCTAGAATCAGTACTTTCATTCCTTTCTCTGTCCAAAAACATCGCAAGCCGAGTCATGGGCACAACGGCTGGATAAAGGGAACGATAATGCACCCGCAACAAGAACCATACCCTACTTAAGGCTGAGTTGGTGTGGAAATAGAGGGTGGGGGTGGGGGTGGCGGTACGGTTCCGTTGACGCCTTGTTGTGATGTCGGTTGAGCGGTAGGAAGTGTCGTGGGAATGTCTGATGTGGGTGCCTGAGGTGCAAGCCCCGAATTCGAAGGTGCCACGGTGCTAGAAGGCAGAGGGGCTGTGGGCAGGGGTGGCGAATTCAAGTTTAAGCTAGGCAGCGGTGAGGATAGAGGCGGCTGTGCTGGCACTTGGAGCGGTGCATTGGGCTGTGTTTGAGGTTGCCCTTGGTTGCGTGCCATGAGGAACCAAATGGCAATGCCGCCACTAATTACCCCTGCCGCTAAGACACTCAACAGCAGAAACCGAGAAGCCATTTCGTTTTGACGCATGAATTCATCCGTATAGAGGCGATCATCGTCGCTATAGGGACGATCTTCGGCCTGAACGGGGAACTCAGGTTCTTTGATCATCTCTATCGTTTGCTGATCGAGCTCTTGCTCAAAATTGCGCCCGAGTTCGTCTTTGAAGAACTCATAGGGGTCGTACTCTGGAGAGGAGGTGGGGTCCGGATTGGTCATGGCTCCAACAAACTTATCTCAACCTAGAAGGCCAGTATGGCAGATCTTATCAAGGATAGCTGTTTGCATCTGGAGCAATTGCGAATCCTGAATCAGTGCCATCTAGTGCCAAACCATTGTTCGAGAAGCCCAAGCGGCGCTCTAAAGTCTTTTGCAGTTGGGTTGTTGAAGCGAGTTGAAAGTAGTCTTGCAAAAAGCACTCTTCAGATACGGCGTTGGTAAATTGCCGAATCGCCTCTGATGCAACCGAATCCTGGGCTGGAGGTACGTCAGGTGTTGCTCTCACACTCACGGCATCCTCTTGTGCGATCACCCCAAAACCTGCTGTAGCAAGTGCCTCTAGCCCGAATTCTAGGGCACGCCGACTCAAGTGTAGTTGCTGTTGCAAGCGCTGTATCTCGACAGTTTGCTGGGTTCTTGCCAAGTATTTGGCCAGCCCTACCAGATGCTGCCATTGCACAACAGGGGTTGAGTCAGTCGATGCAGGATAGGCAAGGGCGAGCTTCCGGTTTTGCTGTTGCGCTTGCTGTGTCCATGTTTCCAGTTCGGCCCAATTGCGCGGACAGTGTGGCAACACCAGGATGTCTGCTTGAGACTCACAGGGCAACTGTTTTAGCGTCTCTGATGAGTGCGATCGCCAATCGAGCAACCACGGTTCTGCCGCAGCGGTCTGGATTAAGTCGGTCGAGAGGGTAAGCCGTAGAGCCACTAAACGCAGATGGTAGACCAAGTCTTGGTCTTTATAGAGGCGACCGAAGTCGAGTTCCACAACGATATCGCAGCGCCCTTCAGGCAGTTCTTCTGCATCATGTCCCCACCATAGGCCCTCAAACGTTTCGGGGGTACTGTCATCGCGCAACCAAAACTGAGTTTTCTTAAACTTCAGTTTGCGGTTGGCAACGGTTTGATACTGAGAACTGCGCCGTTTGGTAAACCAACAGTTGCGCAGCAGGAGGCGTGGTTTTGGATTGCCCATGCCATAGGGCTCTAGCAGCAGCAGTTCGCGGAATAGTGCCGACCCTTCATAGGGCACAATATCTGCCAGTGTAAGTTCTAGGTCGATATCCAGGACTGGGGCAGGCAACTGACCATAGGTTTGGCGGAAAGCCTGGTTAATAGAAGCTGTGAACAAAGATAAGTTCGATATGGGCAGGCTTAATCCTGCTGCTAAAGGGTGGCCTCCAAACCGTGACAGGAGATGGGCCTGCTGCTGGAGCAGATTGTAGAGGTCAATGCCTTGCACGGAGCGTGCCGACCCGCGCAATATCTGTGTGCCTACCTCGTCTTGCTGTGCTGCACCCAGAAGGATTGTCGGACGTCCATAGGTTTGTGCAAGCTGGCCTGCGACTAATCCCAACACCCCAACGGGCCATTGCGGATCGCTCAGAACCAGCACTGCGGCGCTTTCTATATCAACCTGTGCTAACTGGGCTTCTGCTTCTTGGGTAATGCGTTGCTGTACCTCTTTGCGACAGAGATTGATCCATTCAGCAGACTCGGCGAGTTCTGCCCCTTGAATCGGGTCGCGAACGGTTAGTAAAGCGACTCCTGCACGGGCATCGCCTTGAATGCGGCTGAGGGCATTAATCCGAGGCCCTAGACCAAAGGAAATATCTGTTGGGCGATCGCCATTTTTTTTGCACAGTTCTAAGAGTTTGGCCACACCGGGACGAGTGCGCGAGTTTTGCTGACCCTTTAACCGTAATAACCCTCGTTGCGCCAGATAGCGACAGTCTCCCTTGAGTTCGACTAAATCTGCAATCAAGCCAATGGCGACCAAATCAAGTAGGTTTTCTAGGGGTTGATGAGGTACGTCTGAGAGCGCACTGTACAGCGCCTCAACCAGTTTGTAGGCTACTGCCACCCCAGACAGATGCGCTAAAGGATGATCGGCTGCTAAAGTTCTGGGATTGAGGAAGGCAACTACTGGAGGACGTGCCTCAGGTAGCGTGTGATGGTCTGTCACAATCACATCAATGCCCAGCGATCGCGCGTACTCAATTTCGGCTTGATCGGAACTGCCCGTGTCGCAGGTGACGACTAGCTGTGCCCCTTGCGCTGCGATCGCCGCCAACCCTTCTCGCGACAACCCGTGAGAGGCCTGGAGACGATTTGGAATAGTGAAGTGTAGCGTCTGGTCTGGGACAAAAAATTGGCCTAAGCCCTCCCACAACACTGCTGTGGCAGTAATCCCATCAGCATCAAAATCGCCCCAAATGAAAACCCTTTCCTGACGCTCTCGCGCCTGTTTGAGCCGTGCAATGGCCCACTGCATTTCTTCGCCAAAGGCCTCTGCCCCAGTGGGTTGATACTGGTCAATCTCAAGGAAATGGATGATTGCCTGTCGGTCTTGGATGCCACGTTGCCAGAGCAACCGAGCTGCAAATTGGCCAGAACCATTATTTAACTTTGACCTGAGCAGATCAACGCACCAAGAAGGCGGCACAGGCTGCGGTTTTAAACGCCAAACGGCGGTAGGTGGCTCCATATCGATTTACTGGATCTATCCTCACCTTAACCTGCTGGCACCCCTCAAGTGCAACACCCAATGCCCGACCTCAATCTGCCTTTTATTGCAAGTTTCTCTATTGCAACCCGTTCCATCGAGCATGGCTATAGCGC
>DATNQK010000070.1:0-4724 GCA_036704065.1 Stenomitos sp. | reverse complement strand
GGAGAAAATTGACCAAAAAATCCCCGGTAACTTACAAATAAATCGGGGAATTACGCTCCAAAAAAATTTACGCTATTTTGCAAAGGTCTCTTGTCATTCGCTGAACGAGAAGAGATTGGACTGCTGCGGGCGTAAAGTGTTGGCGTGCGTGAGATTGCTCGCCGTCTTGGGCGAAGTCCGTCGACAATTTCACAGGAGCTGACTCGCAATGCTGCGACTCGTAGCGGTCGGCTTGAGTATCGCGCTTCTGTCGCACAGTGGAAGGCGGAACTGGTTGCCAAGAGACCGAAAACGGCGAGACTGGTGACAAACCCGCGATTGCGCCAATATGTTCAAGACCGCTTGGAAGGGAAGATTCATGGCGCTGATGGGCGTAAAATTGTGGGACCTCAACAGGCGCCGTTTACAGGACGAAATAAGCCACATCGTGGTGACCGTAAATGGGTCAAAGGCTGGTCGCCTGAACAGATTGCCAATCGGTTACTACTCGATTTCCCAGAGGACAAATCCATGCGCATCTCTCACGAAGCCATCTATCAGGCGCTTTACATTCAAGGTCGAGGTGCTCTCAAACGCGAGTTGGTGAGTTGTCTGCGCACGGGGCGAGCGTTGCGCGTACCGAGAGCCAGGGCACAGGCTAAAGTATGGGCTCATGTTAGCGAGAATGTTATGATCTCCAGTCGCCCTGCGGAGGTGGAAGACCGTGCTTTACCCGGGCATTGGGAAGGTGACCTGATCATCGGTTTGAATCGATCCGCAATCGGGACGTTGGTCGAGCGCTCAAGCCGATTTACCATGCTTATCCATCTGCCACGCGAGAAAGGCTATGGGCAGAATCCCAGAACGAAGAATGGCCCCGCACTTGCTGGCTACGGAGCTGTTACTATGACTAATGCACTGAAAAAGACAGTAACGAGCCTACCCATCCAGCTGTGGCAATCATTAACTTGGGATCGTGGAAAGGAGCTATCGGATCACGCCCGATTTACGATCGAATCTGGTGTTAAGGTGTTCTTTGCTGACCCAAATAGCCCATGGCAACGCGGCACCAATGAGAATACCAACGGTCTTCTGCGGCAATACTTTCCAAAAGGCACCGATCTATCTCGCTGGAGTACTAAAGAGATCCAGGCAGTAGCTCATACGCTGAACACCAGGCCTCGAAAAACACTTGGATGGAAAACACCAGCAGAAGCACTAAACGATTATCTAAAATATAGTCAACAACCTAGTGTTGCAACGACCGATTGAATCCACCCAATATGCCAGCAGGGAGCACCGAAAACTTATGCAAATACAAGGAATTAATGGCAGTATGAGCCGCACCGCTGATTGTTTCGACAATGCTGTGCCAGAAAGCTTTTTTGGCAGCCTCAAACAGGAGCAAGTCCACTGGCGCCATTATCAAACCCGTTTCTCAGCTCAGCAAGATATGTTGCAGTACATTTCCATGTTTTATTACAGCCATCGATTGCACTCATACGTGGGGTACAGAAGCCCAAATCAATATGAGATAAAAATTGAAAGAATAAAGAAAGTTGCTTAACTGGATTGTCCGGTTTACTTGACCATGTCATAACCGCAACTGTAGCTGCTTACCGCGCAGCTATTTCGGCAATCCCAACTTTATTTTTTAGAATTACAAAGAATGTAATTAACGAAAAAAAGTTGGGCATATTTTCAGGAGTAAGAAAAGGCATTTTCTGATACAACAGAAAACAGAAAATTATTGGAGAGTGCTGCAAATAATCCATCAGCTACACGTGGCAAAGATAAATTCGGAAACAATTAGTCTGCACAAACTAGACTTGATGGAACTCAAATATGGACTCAAATGAGAGGAGGAAAAATAATTAATGGGGCATTAACCAAGTGCCAAGACAGTTTAATGCAGAAACTGGATTTGTATCATCAATAAAACCGGGGCAAAATATAGATGCAAGAATCACAGTCACCGAGGCATATAAGGTAATGTATTTATATTTAGAAAATTTATATCGATTGACAGGATCTGACGATTTGACTGGTTTTTTGGGAAAATTGGTTAGAAGCAATTGATCAAGCTAAAAAGAATGTCAGTATCAATTTAAAGATAGATAAGTAATTGGCCACTGGCCCGATCAAATTTACTATATCCATGCTCGATCATCTCAATGCATAATTAATAGATCAGATTTACTATTTGCCGATTAATGACAAAAAACGTCGTTTCTTGCTCTAAATTTCTTTTCAACTTCAATTTCTGAATGCCTTGATAAAAAAGGATCATATTTCTAGCTAATTAATAAGCTGAAATTAATGAAAAACATTTGAATGTAAGGGTTTATAAAAGCTTTAAAGCTCATTTTCTTCTTTAGCGATTTCGATTGGCATAATTTGTGCTTCTATTAGGTTGCAGTTAAAAAGGCAAACTCTGCGAAAGCAGGGGACGCAAAGTCACTGATCTAACGGGTTAATTCCCTATGATGGCAGGGCTGCCAGATTGCGCAACTTGATATTGTAACGCTCTCATCGTAACGAGAAACTGAAAATACTTTTGATGCGTATCTATGCAGTTCCTTCCTTTAAACAATAAGGAGGAATCAATAATGAGTACCAGTAATTCAGCTTTAACAAGTAGTAAGATTAAGCAAGTATGTAAATCGATGAGTACATTAATATTTATGATTGGATTAATGTACACAGCCGGACAAGCAACAGCTCAAGTAACAGGAACCGGAGTTAAATGGCACCCTGGTCACTACTATGAACTGGTGGGTCAAGGCAGTAAAGGTGATTCGCGGTATCTAAATAATGTGTACCAAGAACTTCAGCAAACTCCCACATTGAATGGCATCGTTGTTCGCTATCGCTGGGGAGAACTTGAGACTTCACAAAACGTATATAACTTTTCAGCAATCGAAAGTAGGTTAGCTGAACTTACAGTTTTGAAGAAAAGACTTATCGTTCTGATAGAAACGAAGTCCAATACCCCTGATGTAGAAAGTACCCTCGTTCCTAATTATGCGAAAACAGTTTTATATGAGGGAGGAATTTATCCATATGATTCAAGTACCGTCGGTGGGTATGGGACGAAATTGTGGAATGCCAATGTACGTTGGCGTTTGACGAGGTTAGTTCGTGAATTAGGAAAACGTTTCAACACAGAACTATATTTTGAGGGAGTAGGCTTCTCCGAAAGTGCTACAGGAAAACCAGCTATTCCGCTAACCTCTACACAAGTAGATGCTTTTTATGCAAATCTTCAAACTTTGAATAAAGAGTTAAAAACCAGTTTTCCAAATACTTTAACATTCCAGTATTTAAACTATCCTCGTAATATACTTGCTTCTTTTATAGAAATTTTTAAACAAAAAGGAATTGCATTAGGAAATCCGGATGTGTTTCTTGATGATCCAGGTTTGAGTTTTCCAGGAACAAAATACTCGCCGCCAGGAGTGTATACCTATTATCCCAAACTTTCAGGAACAATACCTTTGGTGGTTCAAGTAGAAAATGCTAATTATTTAAATACTCGCCACGATAATACTGGGTATCAACCTACTGTTGAAGAATTATTAACATATGCACGGGATAACCTCCAAGTAAATTATCTCTTTTGGACAAGAACACCCACATTTTTTCCAAAAGTCTTAGAGTTGCTAAATTTCAGTGCTCAGAAAACTGCTACTGCCGGTGGTTTAAAATTTGATTGTCCGACTGCTTATTCTTCTTGTATCCAGGATTAGTTGTGTAGTTAAAAGCACAGGTTATATTCGGTTGGGTATTACCTGTGCTTACTTACAATATGCTGAATAATTTTTTTCAAGGGTCGCTATTCTCATTATTCGCTGTTTAATTATGGATGTTCCGATTTGTAGAGTATTTGAGGAAATATTCAAAATTAAACAACATTTAGCTGTTTTCTACAAATCAATCAAGAGTCTGATGCACTTAGAAATTTGATAACTAACCGTAAACACATAAAAAGAAGCCATTAAAAGCCTTGCATTCATTAAAATATCGTGCCTCGACAACTGGAATAACTACTGAACAAATGTACATTTGCACATGGTAATCCTCCCAAAAATTAATCGAGCAAAGCAGTAGAAATTTCTATCTTGGACAAAGAGAAATTTTACTGATGAAGAAGCAACGATTTATGGAATGAATCACCCCGGCTTTTCCGGAGACATTTTAGTCTGAGTCAAGCTGCATCAGCCGACTCCCTCAATTGTCAATAATATGCCTTTTCAAATTCAACCGGTGGGATATTACCGATCGGCTCTAGCAGTCGACGATTATTGAACCAATCAACCCATTCCAGGGTGGCAAATTCCACCTCATCAATGTTGCGCCATGGGCCGCGACGTCGAATGACCTCTGTCTTATATAAACCGTTAATACTTTCAGCCATTGCATTTTCATAAGAGTCACCGACGCTACCCACAGAAGCTTCAATATTGGCTTCTATCAGGCGCTCCGTGTAGCGAATCGACAGATATTGACCTCCTCTATCACTATGATGAATAAGCCCTTTGACATCTTGCCGCGCCCACTATGCCTGTTCCAGGGCATCCAATACCAAATCAGTTTGCAGTGATCGGCTGACTCGCCAGCCAACAATAAACCGTGCAAAAACATCGATAATGAAGGCTACATAAACAAATCCAGTCCAGGTTGCCACAAATGTTATATCCGCAACCCAAAGCTGGTTGGGACGCGTGGCTACAAATTGCCTATTT
>DATNQK010000069.1:0-2283 GCA_036704065.1 Stenomitos sp. | reverse complement strand
AGTATGGGGTAGGAATGGTCTATGGATCTCCCGATCCTGAAATGCGGTTGAAGGCTCGACGCATTTTTGAAGGAATTGTCGCAGAAGAAGGACAGCGTGTTTTAGGGTGGCGCGATGTGCCGACGGATAATTCATCCCTTGGCAATACGGCACGGTCGAGCGAGCCCTTCATGCAACAGGTCTTTATTGAGCGATCGCCCGACCTGGTAGACGATTTAGCCTTCGAGCGCAAACTGTATGTGATTCGCAAACGGGCCCATCATCCGATTCGGGTTGATCAGGTGGATTCTTATTGGTACATGGCCAGTATCTCGTGCCGCACGTTGGTGTACAAGGGCATGTTGATGACGGCTCAAGTGGGACAGTATTACCCCGACTTGCACGACCCTGACATGGAAAGTGCTTTGGGTCTGGTTCACTCTCGCTTTAGTACCAATACATTTCCCAGTTGGGAACGATCGCACCCTTACCGCTACATTGCCCACAACGGCGAAATCAATACGCTACGGGGCAACATCAACTGGATGATTGCCAGACAAGCTTTGTTCGAGTCGGACCTGTTTGGCGACGACATGAAGAAGCTTCAGCCCGTGATCAACATCGACGGGAGCGACTCCACAATCTTCGACAATGCGTTGGAACTGCTGACCTTGGCAGGGCGATCGCTACCCCATGCCGTGATGATGATGATTCCTGAGCCTTGGACCGCCCATGAGTCCATGAGCGATGAGAAAAAGGCATTTTACGAGTACCACTCCTGCCTGATGGAACCTTGGGATGGCCCTGCATCCATTGCCTTTACCGATGGCACCATGATGGGCGCAGTTCTTGACCGCAACGGTCTACGACCATCTCGCTACTATGTCACCAAAGATGATCTGGTGATTATGGCCTCGGAAGCAGGCGTCTTACCCATTGAGCCAGAGCGTGTGGCCCAGAAAGGTCGCCTAGAGCCAGGACGTATGTTCTTAGTGGATATGCAAGAAGGCCGCATTATTGCCGACGAGGAAATTAAACACCAAATTGCCAGTGCCCATCCCTATCGAGAGTGGATTAACCAGCACATGGTGGAGTTGGCAACGGTGCAGGATGCCCCCGCTACGGCTCCAGTCGATGCCGAAACGTTGCGACAGCGCCAAATGGCCTTTGGCTACACCTTTGAAGAAATTCGTTTACTCCTAGCTCCGATGGCTCGTGATGGGGTCGAGGCAGTGGGCGCAATGGGTTCGGATACGCCCTTGGCGGTCTTATCGGATCGGCCCAAGCTGCTGTACGACTATTTCCAACAGTTGTTTGCCCAGGTCACGAACCCTCCTATCGATTCCATCCGCGAGGAGATTATTACCTCTGCCGAAACGACCATTGGCGCAGAGCGCAATCTGCTCAAGCCCGAGCCAGAAAGTTGCCGACTCATCGAACTGAAAAGCCCGATCTTAAGCAACGAAGATTTGGCGAAGCTCAAGCATATTGACGAGCGGGGGTTCAAGTCGATTACGCTGCCGATTTTATTTGACCCCAAAGCAGGAGTGCAAGGCTTGGAGCAAGCCATGGCCGATCTGCGGACGCAAGCCGATCAGGCGATCGCCAATGGTATTAGCATCATCATCCTGTCGGATCGTGGCATTGGCCCCGATAAAGCGCCCATCCCTGCACTACTAGCCGTTGGTGGGTTACACCACCACCTGATTCGTGAAGGTACCCGTACCCGCGTTGGCTTGGTGCTAGAGTCGGGCGAACCCCGAGAAGTGCATCATCATGCCGTATTGATTGGCTATGGTTGTGGTGCCATTAACCCGTACATGGCCTTTGAAACCATTGCAGAGATGATTCAACAGGGGCTCCTGCTAAATATTGACGCCCCAACGGCCTGCAAGAACTACATTAAAGCCGCAACCAAGGGTGTCACGAAGGTAGCATCCAAGATCGGGATTTCTACAATTCAGAGCTATCGCGGCGCACAGATCTTTGAGGCAATTGGCCTCAGTAGTGATGTGATTGAGA
The DNA here is from genome assembly GCA_036704065.1 of Stenomitos sp. GTDB lineage: Bacteria > Cyanobacteriota > Cyanobacteriia > Thermosynechococcales > Thermosynechococcaceae > JAAURS01. Next base: position 282 of record DATNQK010000069.1, on the reverse strand, counting down.
AATACTTTACCCGCACCGCTTCGCGGATTGAAGGGTCTGATCTCAGTGTCATTACCCAAGAGGCGATCGCCCGTCATACCCGTGCGTTTCCTGATCGCCCCGCCAAAGGCAACACCTTGGATGTGGGCGGTGACTACCAGTGGCGCAAAGAAGGTGAAGCACACCTGTTTAGCCCGCAGACGATTCATGCACTGCAAGAAGCCGTGCGCGATGGCAATTACGAGCAGTATAAAAAGTACGCAGCCCTCGTTAACGAACAAAACCAGACCCATTTCACCTTGC
>DATNQK010000068.1:0-8757 GCA_036704065.1 Stenomitos sp. | reverse complement strand
GCCATCCCTTTCAAAATTGCCTGGTTAAGGCTAGGGCTTGAGTTGGGATTTAGTTCATGGGGTTCTCGTAAGCCCACCTGTTCGCGCACGACAGATGATTCTGGTGTTTGGCCTGTGATGAGTGCGTAAAGCGTTGCGGCTAATCCATACACATCGGTGGCAGCAGTCCAGCGATGGGCAGGTAAGTACTGCTCTAAGGCCGCAAACCCGACTGACAAAATTCCTGTATTGGGTTGGGGTGCTTGAGGAGACAGTTCGCGAGCAATGCCAAAGTCAATTAAAATTGCCTGCTGCGTTCTTTCATCGACGATGATGTTGCTGGGTTTTACGTCGCGGTGTAACAGGCCTTGTGCATGGATAAACGATAGGGCTTGTCCAATCTGGCGAATGTAGCGTAGGGCTTCTGCTGCGGGAAGGGGGCCGTTCGCAATTTTCTGGGCCAATGTGAAGCCTGGGATGAAGTCCATCACCATAAAGGGATGTCCGTCTTCCATAAAACAATCCCGCACCTGCACAATATGGCGATGGCGCAAGTGCATGAGACGGCGCGCCTCAGTCAGAAAGCGCTCTTTTAAGGTTTCTAGAGGTAGTGCCGGTTCTTCCGCCTTGAGTGTTTTGAGAACGATGGGTAGTCCTAAGTCTGTCTGGATGGCACGATACACAATGCCAAATCCGCCACAAGCAAGGACTTCATCAATGCGATATTGTCCATGTTTAAGGAGGGAACCTGCAGATAATGTCATACCACTCTGCCCAAGGGACTTAATCCTGAACCCATCTGTTGCCCTGGGGCACCTGCATTCAGGCTGTGTGTTCACGAACGCATGGAAGGCGGTTGAATGAAGACGCGCCACAGAGGGATAACGTTAGGTGCTAGGCGTCTGCAAGGGAGGGTGAGGGAAATGGAATGCGCTGGGCATGGCCCCAAAAGGCCTCCAAGTTATAGAACTGCCGCACTTCTGGCGTCATCACATGCACGATGACCTCTCCATAGTCTAAGACAATCCAGTTAGACTCTGACTGACCTTCAACGGCGACAGAAGTGCGATCGCACTGTTCTTGGGCTGCGGTTTGCATGGCATCGGCGAGCGCTCTGACCTGAGTACGCGAGTATCCCGTCACGATCACAAAATAGTCGGCAAGGTAGGAAACCGCTTCCACATTCAAAAGCAGAAGGTCGCCACCTTTGCGATCATCTGCTGCTTGGGCAAGGGCAAGGGCGAGCCGACGACTGGGGGAGGCAAAATCCTCAGGCTGGGGAGTGGGGGGGTGAATGGTGGTCAAGAAAAATACTCTATAAGATACAAAGAAAATAGCTGGGATCGATACTTTCAGGATATAGCAATTATTTAGATGCTGGGTTTTTTGGGATGGGGGAATTCCGGCTTAGGGATAGAGCCCAGTTGCGAGTGGCGACGACACGCGGATGAATTGATTTCTTGCGCTGCATCAGTTGTTGAATCGTATGGTCGCACACGAGCCATACTCCCTTATGCAGGTTCTCGGCACTAACCCGTCGCATGCGCTTGAGTTCCATCGTTGTGCCCCGTCCTGGCTCAAGGCTGTCTGCGAGAAAGACAGCACAACTGATGAGGCTCATCTGGGGTTGCCCCAAGGTGTGGTTACGAATGGCTGATAGAATTTCAGGATCGTGGCGCTGAAACTCGTCGCGGGCTACAATCGCACTGGCATCGGCATGCAGTAAGCGTGGGTCGGCTGCAGCAACACTATCCACCGCAACCCCTTCTGCTGTTACCATTGCCAAAATGCGTTGAGGGTCAAAGTATTTGGCTAGATCGTGCAACAAAGCAGCTTCTGCTGTGCGATCTACATCTAAATGATGCTGCTTGGCCAGCTCTATGGCATAGGTTTCTACCCGTAAGACGTGGCTTAACCTTTGTTTTGGCAGGTTTTCCTGCATCCACCCAATGGCTGCTTCGCGATCTAATGGGCTGTGTAGTGGTGCTGTCTCGCAGGAGGTTAAGGCCGAGGCATCCATATAGGGCAACCGAAGAAGAGAGACGACTGGCGATGCATAGCCTGCCAAAGCGCAAGCTCAGTGGCAATGCTACAAGAGGGCAGCCGATGGATTGCAACAGACTCCTATAAACTGCCTTGCACTCTATTCTATCGTTGCCCTCTCAATCCGCGGGCAGGATTAGCTGACCGATAATTCTTCCATTAATCCGCAGGCGATCGCCCTAAATCCAGCTTGGTTCAAGGCCGTGACTGCGGAGGTTTCGTCCGGCACCCGAAACTGTGCGCCCAAACGCACCATTTGGCTTTGATGGGTGCCTTTAATTTTGGCGACTACGGCAACTTTAGCAGCTTCGCCTTCTGCAACTTGCGATCGCAGTACTTCTTTGAGCTGGTGTTGGCGTTGGATATCAGCCGCTTCTGGGGCAGGAATTTCCACCACCACAAAGCGCACCGCTTCGATGGGTTCGGCATCTTCAATAATGAACTGATTGCGATCATCGCGCCGATCCACTTTGCCCCAAATCATCAGCCGTTGATCTGCGTTGATGTAGGAACCGATGCGCTCGAAACTTTTCGGGAACACCACCGCCTCTGCTTTGCCCGTGAGATCTTCGAGTTGCACAATGGCCATGCGATCGCCTTTCTTGGTCACAATGGGCTTGATTTCTGTCACCAGGACAATGGCGCTTAGGGTCATGTTGTCAGGCTGGTTCTCTAAGTTGCCCAAGCTGATGGGGGCCATCAGCCGAGCGGGGCGCTCAACTTCCCGCAGGGGATGGTTAGAAATATAAAAGCCCAGTAAGTCTTTTTCGAGCTTCAGCTTTTCGGCTTCTGGATAATCTTCGATGGCTTCGGTTTTTGGGGCGGTATCGAGTCCGTGGGTGGGGGCTGTCTCATCGCTGGACGTGCTTCCCATTAAGTCGAAGAGGTTCCCTTGGCCGATGGCCCGATCCCGCGCCCGAGATTGCACCCAGTCCAAGATGGCGTCTAAATCTTGAATCAGTTGGCGACGGTTGGGGTTTAGACAGTCCATTGCCCCACATTGGATCAGGGCTTCCAATGCGCGTCGAGTGACCACCTTCGGATCGATGCGATCGCACAAATCTGCGAGAGATTGAAACGCGCCGTCTGTATCGCGTGCTGCCAAGATGTGGGCAATGGCCGCATTGCCGACGTTCCGTACGGCGGATAGGCCAAATAAAATACTGCTTTCTAGCGGTGTAAAATCCACCCCTGACTGATTGATATGAGGCGGCTCTACCCCGATCCCCATATTCAGACAGGTCGTAATGTATTTAGGAATTTTGTCTTGATCGCCACTGTTGGCTGTCAACAGGGCGGCCATGTACTCAACGGGATAGTTGGCCTTCAGATAAGCCGTTTGATAGGTAACATACCCGTAGGCTGTGGAGTGAGACTTATTGAAACAGTTAGAGGCAACCCAGCCGCCTCGAACCACAAAGTTATGATCTTGTGCTACGCCGATGTCATATACCGGACGTATCCCTAGCGATCGCCGTCCCACAATCTTCACTGCAGCTACCCTCTTCTAGCCTTGACTCAGCATACCGCCGAATAGGGTACGGGAAAGGGTTCCCAGTACCCCATTCAGTTGCAAAATCTAGTCCAGAATCTAGCTGGCTAGACCATTGGCGCGTGCAGCAGCGGCTTCTTCAGGATGGATGCCCAAGCGGCTGAGGTTGATGCGTCCGCGGCCATCGATTTCGCGGATTTTAACCACGACCTCGTCGCCTACATTGACTTCATCCTCTACCTTGCCCACTCGATAGTCGGCCAATTGCGAAATGTGAATCATGCCTTCTTTGCCAGCCATGATTTCCACAAAAGCCCCAATCGGAATCACCCGCGTGACTTTACCCAGATAGACGTCGCCCACGTTGAGCCGCTTCGTCATCCCTAGGATCATTTGCCGTGCCCGCTTGGCCTTCTCTTCATCAATGGACGAAATGGTGACTAGGCCGCTGTCTTCGATGTCGATTTTGGCTCCGGTTTCTTCCGTAATCCCTTTGATGGTTTTACCGCCTGGCCCGATAACCAACCCAATTTGGTCGGGATCGATGCGCATGGTAAGCAGGCGGGGTGCAAAGGGCGAGAGATTATCGCGTGGGCCAGAAATGGTTTCTAGCATCTTCCCGAGAATATGGAGCCGCGCTGGCTTGGCTTGATGAATGGCTTTGGCAATGGTTTCCAAGGCCAACCCATGAATTTTCATATCCATTTGCAGGGCTGTAATGCCTGTGTCGGTGCCAGCCACCTTAAAGTCCATATCGCCCAAAAAGTCTTCGATGCCTTGGATATCGGTGAGAACCCGAACCTCATCTCCTTCTTTGATCAGACCCATTGCTGCACCGCTAACGGGCTTACTCAAAGGCACCCCAGCATCCATCAACGCCAACGTAGAGCCGCAGACAGACCCCATTGAGGTGGAGCCGTTGGACGACAGCACTTCCGAAACCACGCGGATCACGTAAGGGAATTCATCCTGGCTGGGTAGGACAGGTACGATGGCCCGTTCTGCCAAAGCCCCATGACCCACTTCACGCCGCCCCGGAGAGCGTAGGGGTCTCGTTTCACCCACAGAGAAGGGTGGGAAATTGTAGTGATGTAGATAGCGCTTCTTCTCGTCAGGATGTAAATCATCCATCTCTTGGGCATCGCCAGGGGTGCCTAGGGTTGCTAAAGACAGCACCTGGGTCAGTCCACGATTGAATAACCCACTGCCATGTACGCGACGGGGTAGCACACCCACCAGGCAAGAAATGGGTCGCACTTCATCTAGTTTGCGACCATCCACCCGCAGCCCTTGTTCTACAATCTGACGGCGCATTAAGGACTTGGTGAGACCTTTAAAGATTTTGCCGACGGTCTTAGGACTTTCGAGCGCCGCCACTTGGATCGGGTCGGTTTCCGGCAATTCGGAAATCGCTTGGGTGAGTTCAGCCTTAATGTCATCGAGGGCTGCGTCACGCACGTTTTTGTCTTTCTCAAAACGGCTGAGGACGTCCTGAATCGGAGCACTCACGCGATCGCTGATATAGCGTTCCAAGTCTGCATTTTCAACGGGAGGTTCTTCGAAGGCCACTTCCAAGCCTAGTTCAGCAACGAGTTCTTGTTGTGCCTTAATAAGATCGCTCACGACTTCATAACCGAAGTCAATGGCCTCAATCATGTCTTCTTCCGAGACCTGACTTGCGCCTGCCTCAATCATGACGATGCCTTCCGGTGATCCAGCCACGACTAAATCTAAATCGCCCGCTTCAATTTCGGCATAGGTTGGATTAATAATAAAATCGTCGCCGACCAAGCCCACGCGCACGGCCGCCATCGGACCGTAGAAGGGGATTTTGGCTAACAACACAGCCATGGATGCACCGGTCACAGCCAGTACATCAGGCGGAACCATTTCATCCATCGATAGTGTGGTGGCAACCACTTGAATATCGTCGCGCATCCAGTCCGGAAACAACGGACGTAAAGGACGATCAATCAAGCGGCTAATTAAGGTTGCTTTTTCGGGTGGACGGCCTTCACGCCGTAAAAAACCACCAGGAATTCGGCCAGCTGCGTACAATCTTTCTTCGTAATCGACTAAAAGGGGTAAAAAATCAATACCTTCTCGGCCGCCTGCACGCGTTGCGGTAACCAAAACCGACGTATCCCCAGACTCAATCAGGACGCTCCCTCCAGCCTGAGGTGCGAAGCGACCAATAGTGAGCCGAATATCCCGTCCATCAAAGGATATTGACTTAGTAACTTCTGTCATTCAGTTTTCTCTTTCCTCTTTTTTCCTGTGGCGATCCTAGCACTAGTTGATGGGTGTATGGCGGATGCGACAAAGAGAAAAGCAATGCTACACAATCGTTTTATAGGTTTGCTGATGGCATAAGAGAACTTATTTTTTAAACTTAAAACTTTCCTTAACTTAAAGACTGACTCGACCTTAAGGTGGAGACTACTTTCTATGTCCACTCTGTCATTCGGAAGAGGCTGTAATCGGACGCTAAGACAGCTAACGCTGACCTAAAAATTTAGGAAGCAGCCGATAGAGGTAGTTGAGGTTCTCCCAATTGCAATAGCATAAGAAGCGATAGGCTGAGCCTGAAGGCTCTGTACCCTCTTTTTAAAGGCATTTCCCCGACGTGGCTGTAGCGTGGATGTGCCTGTTTCAGTTTTGAGTGTGCTCATCGTTTGATTCCCTATTGCTGTTCACGTTTAAACGCCTATGGCTTTGCTGCATGGTAGCTGGATTCATCCCGCGTTAGGGCCTTGGCGGTCGGAGGATGGATTAAGCCTCTATGGCCCACCCAGTTTCTTTTTTCTCTGGGGCGAAATCTGGCGCAGTACGGTTACGCCCATTCCCCCAGGGTCAGATTCCAGTTCACCGCATCCCTTGGGCCTTTCTGCTACAGAACTTGCAGATTATCTGCGATCGCTCCATCAAGCCAAGGCACTGTCGTTGCCAACTGCGGTGCAAGGCGTGCTCCAAGGAAGTTCAAAACGCAAACGCACCTCGACCGATACCCCCGATGCACCTGTGCGATGGCAGGCGCAATCGGTGAGTGTTTTGAGTCAATGGTCGGAGGCGGGTGTGCACCCACTGCATTCTGCTGCCACCCTGGAACCTGCCGATACCCTCTGTTTATATCCTGTGACAATTCAGGGGTTGTGTTTGAGTGCGGCGGTGGCCACTGAACTGCTGCAATCGATCCCCTTAAATCCCACCTTGGAGGGTGAGGGCTGGATCGGGTCGGACTTAATGTTCTGGACTCATGCGGCACGCTGGAGTTTAGATTTGCTGGTGCGTTCTAAATTCTTGCCTGCTGTGGCTGTGGCCTCGGAAAATGAAGTTACAGAAGGCTACGCGTACTGGCTCCCCTTACTCGATAGCGCCCTTGACCAGGCCCGGATGCAACACCTGAGTCAACAAATGCCGCTCGTTTGTCGTTGTTACCACGATCAATCTGCTGCGGCTGCGTTCCCTGCCGTAGATTATCCTGCCGATCCGCAGCCGTTCTTATTTGCTTCGTTACAACAATTGGTCGATCAACAGGTGCGGCAGGGATTGAGTGCTGACTTGCTCAATGGCATTCAAGATCCTCTTTTGACGGGATGGCTGACGGCATTATTGCAGCCGAGTGGCACATTGACTCTCTCGGCGGAGGCCTGCGATCGCCTATCGTCTGCCTTTCATCAATGGACACAGCCCATTGCGCGATCGCTTTTCCAGCAGCAACAGTTTCGGACTGCATTTAACCTCATGCCCCCCCTGCCCCCTGCCCGAACCTGGACGGTGAGTTATGGGTTGCAAGCCACGGACGATCCAGACTGTTGGGTGGAGGCAGAAACAATTTGGCAAACCGCAGCGCAACAATTGAGCCTTCAAGGCCGTGTTTTAGAACAACCTCAAGAAACCTTATTGGCGGGTCTGGGTTTGGCATCCAAGGTGTACCCCCTGCTGGAGGACAGTTTACAAACCCGTCGTCCCGTCCAGCATGAGCTGACACCCTTGCAGGCCTACGATTTTTTAAAAACAGTGGCATGGCGGTTAGAGGATAACGGCTTTGGCGTGATTGTGCCGCCGACACTGGCCAACCGCGAGGGCTGGGCCAATCGCTTAGGTTTACAGGTTAGAGCCGAGGTGCCCATTCAAGGGAAACAGAAGGCCATTACACTCACCAGCTTGCTGAATTTTAAATGGGAACTGACGATTGGTGGTCAAAGACTTTCCAAGAGCGAATTTGATCGTTTGGTTGCTCTGGATGCACCATTAGTAGAAGTGAATGGCGAGTGGGTGGAGCTGCGTCCGCAAGATGTGAAGGCGGCCCAAGCCTTTTTTGCCAATCGGCAAAACCAAGCCGGACTGACCTTAGAAGACGCCCTCAAGCTGAGTACAGGCGATACGTTAACCCTCGATAAGCTGCCCGTCGTGAAATTTGAAGCGATGGGTGCCCTAGAAACCTTACTAGAAACCCTCAGTGGCAACCAAACCCTGTGCCCCATTGAGCAACCCGATGCCTTTCAAGGCACATTGCGTCCTTATCAATCCCTAGGTGCAGGTTGGCTGGCCTTTTTGGAACAGTGGAACTTAGGCGCGTGTTTGGCAGATGACATGGGTTTGGGTAAGACCGTTCAGCTGATTGCCTTCTTGCTTGACCTCAAGGCCAAGCAGCGGTGGCAAGGGCCCATGTTATTGGTGTGTCCGACCTCGGTCTTGGGCAACTGGGAACGCGAAATTAAGCGGTTTGCACCGACCCTCAATGCCTTGCTGCACCACGGGGCGGGACGGTACCAAAAGAAAAAACTCGTGGAGGCTGTCGCCCGTTACGACGTTGTTTTGACCAGTTATTCGTTGGTTTACCGCGATGAAGTGGATCTGGGTCGCATTCAGTGGCACGGCATTATTTTAGATGAAGCCCAAAATATTAAAAATTCAGAGGCGCGTCAGTCTCAAGCGGTGCGCCAATTGCACGCCAAGTGCCGCATTGCCTTAACGGGGACGCCCCTGGAAAATCGACTGACTGAGCTATGGTCAATTCTTGATTTTCTCAATCCCGGCTATTTGGGTTCCAAAGCGTTTTTCCAAAAACGGTTTGCGGTGCCGATTGAGCGCTATGGGGATACGGCCTCTCTGCAAACGCTGCGATCGCTCACTCAGCCCTTTATCTTGCGGCGCACCAAAACGGATCGCACGATTATTCAAGATCTGCCAGAAAAACAGGAGATGACGGTTTTTTGCAACCTCTCTCCTGAACAAGC
>DATNQK010000067.1:0-6079 GCA_036704065.1 Stenomitos sp. | reverse complement strand
GTTAGATGCGACGGAATTAGTTCTTTGGATAGACGCCTTAAGGTAGATCCTTGGGGGGTGGGTTATCCAACTCAGGCGAGCGTAACTCTTCGAGAACCTCTCGCACAAACCCCCTCAGGGCACGATCATCGTCTTGACACGAAAGCAGAAGCTGGGTTCCCATTTGTAACATCAAAACTGGGATCCGAGTGAGTAGATAGGCCAGCACTACAAGGGTAATCACCGCAAACCACCGCGCTGGACCATCAAAAGCTGTAGCTGAGCGATCAGGCGATGGTGGAGACAAGGTGGGTTCTAAAAACATCGCCGACCATTGGTCTACCAACTCTTTTGCACGGAGCGGATGCGTCGCAATATCAAGGACATAGCTAAAGATGATGGCTGCCAACACGATGCTCACGAGTATCAGCAGTGTGGAAAGCAGCAGCAGCAATAGGCGAATGCGATAGTTCAAGCGATTGAACCGTCTGCGATCGCGGCGGATATCTTGCAAACCCATCCTAGACAGTGTCCCAATTCTTCTAAAATGCTATGGGAGCATCGGTTCATTTGTCAGTCTTAGACTATTCTTTTCTGACAAATTAAAGTGACCACCCAGGCAATCAAGTGCTTGAACGCTTGACGCATTGAATGAATGCTACCGCACCAGCGACTGGATTGAGCGGTTTCAGTATTTTGTTCAATGGACTGGTCCAGATCAAAGCCTACTGATAACTTTATTTTTTGGAGGAGCAGAGTGGACTTATCGCGCATTCCAGCCCAACCGGCTACTGGATTGGTCAATGTTTTGATCGAAATTGCAGGCGGCAGCAAAAACAAATACGAATTTGATAAAGATATGAATGCCTTCGCGCTGGATCGCGTGTTGTATTCATCGGTTCAATACCCCTACGATTACGGGTTTATTCCTAATACCCTCGGCGACGATGGCGATCCGCTCGATGGCATGGTGATCATGGACGAGCCAACGTTCCCTGGCTGTGTGATTGCAGCTCGACCCATTGGCTACTTGGAAATGATCGACAGTGGAGAAGGTGACGAGAAAATTCTCTGTGTGCCCGATCAAGATCCCCGCTTTACCCATGTCACATCGTTGAGCAATATTGCCCAGCATCGTCTAGATGAAATTGCCGAGTTTTTCTTGACCTATAAAAATCTGCAGAAGAAAAAGGTTGAAATTCGCGGTTGGCACGATGTCGATAAAGTCAGCGCATTAATTGAACGTGGAATCGCAGCGTATAAAGCGTAGGCGACAAGTCTAAAACTTTGACTGGGGTGTAAGACTTACGCCCCTTTTTTTATCCTCAAATTGTTTAGATTTCTACAACGCTTCAGCAATTTCGTAACAGTGCTGACTTTCGCTGTACCCCTTACCCCATACCTCGAAATAAACCTTGGGGTCTGACGATGAGAACCAAAACCATCACCACGAGTGCAACCGCCAATTTATATTCTGAAGGGATCCAATAGGTACTTACTTCTTGCGCAATTCCGATAATAAAGGCACCGATAATGGCTCCGTAGGGATTGCCAATACCGCCAAGGATAATAGACGCAAACATCGGCAAAATGAGAAACCATCCCATGTTGGGTCGCGCAGCTTGGATGAGTGCATAAAGTCCACCAGAAAAGGCTGTTAGCCCCCCTGCAATCACCCAAGTCCATAACACCACGCGTTGCACGTCGATTCCAGATACACTGGCTAAGTCTAAATCGTCCGCAACGGCTCGCATGGCTTTGCCAATTTTTGTGTTTTGCAGCAGTAAATGCAGTCCTAATACGGCGAGGAACGATAAGCCAATCACTACCAAGCGATAGTAGGGAATTTTGATCCCCAAGAGGGTTAAGGCCGATTCCACGGGCAAATCGTAGCTTTGGTTGCCGCCACCCCAAATAAATAAGATGCCGTTACGCACAAACAAGGCCAGTCCAATTGAAATAATAATCAGCGTGGTTGAGTTGGCCCTCCGCGCCCGCATCGGTCGCCAGATCAGATATTCACACAGCAGGAATGCCAAAATGGCTAAGCCGCTGGCCAATACAATTGCCACCCAGATTTTTACTTCGACACTGGGTACCACAGCATTTAAGAGCTGGGTATCGAGAAAAAGCGCTAGGTATGCGCCTAACGTGAGGAAATCACCATGGGCGAAGTTAGGCAACCTTAAAATTCCGTTGGTTAAGGTAAGGCCAACCGCAGCCAAGGCAATAATGGCCCCCACTGCAACGCCATTTACAAAAAGCTGCGCCAGTTCTAGTTCCATCCCAGTTGTCTGAAGAGCACTCAAGTCGTGGTATTAAACCCTATCAATGTACCAGGGTTTGACAGACTTCTCTTACTTAGCCCTGAAGATCGCTAACGTTTTTTTGAACTCAGAATTGGCGGTTGGCACGCTGGACAATAGTGGCAAGAACGTCCCCCTAATTTTAATTTGGCAATTGCCGAGCCACACTGACGGCAGGGTTCTCCAGTGCGACGATATACTAGCGCTACACCACCATAGTTGCCGTTGATCCCAGACACATGGCGAAAGTCGCTAAAGGTTGTGCCGCCTTGTTCTAAGGCAGTTTGCAAAACGCTACGGATTGCACTGTGGAGCCGTTGCACCTGTGCAGGTTTAACGCTACGGCTTGGCTGCTCAGGATGGAGGCCACTTAAAAATAACGACTCATCGGCATAGATGTTACCCAGTCCGGCAATTAAGGTTTGATCGAGCAAGACAGATTTGATTGGGCGATCGCGCTTTTTACACACCCCTGCCAAATAGTCTTCCGAGAAATCCGACGCTAATGGTTCTGGACCTAAGGCTCCCATACCAGCCATGACCGTTTGCGGATCTTGGGTTGGAGGAATCCACCACATCTGGCCAAAGGTGCGCTGATCGATAAATCGTAACTCGTGATCGCCTTCGAACTTGAGCCGTACCCGCGTATGTTTGTGCAGCGCATCCTGTGTTTCTAACCACAGCATTTGCCCCGTCATTCGGAGATGAACCCCCAACCATCCAGCGGCGATCGCGCCAGAACCGGAGAGAGACGCCAATAACGGTGCCAATAAATACTTGCCGCGCCGAGTCCAAGTTTGAATGTAAACCCCCGTCAGTCCTTGCTGAAATTCGGCAATGGAATGGGGATAGGCAATCGTGCGATTTAACAGCACCTCAACATCAGTAATACGGCGATCGCAGGTTAGACGGTCTAGACCACGACGGACGGTTTCAACTTCAGGGAGTTCGGGCACAGATTTGCATTTCGATAAGCTAGATATTTACAGCTTGACGCAAGAACCATCCAGATTGCATCAATATCGTAAAAAGACAAAGCGACCCAAGGCTGTGAGCTATCCTTGAGTCGCTAGATATAAAGCAATAAACCCGTTAATAAGGGTATAGCCTTAGGCACTTACACTTCTTGAACTTCGTGTAGACCAAAGTTGTTGGTGTTCACGCCGCCAGCACTACCGCTAAACCCGTTGTAGTTGACTTTCTCAAAGCGAACAATCACAGGATATTTAATACCGCTTTGATCAACGGAGGCTACGGTACCAACTTCGTTGTACCAGTAAGACTCTGGACGGAGAATTTTAACTTTAGATCCGCGTTGAACCATGAATCTTATCCTTTCTTATTTTGCAAAGAGTGCAATTGTTCCCAGACTACTACGGTCTTGGGGGGTAGAAGGCTGTTAATCTTTAAACTTTTATAACTAAAATGTTGCTTTAGACGGATGTTAAGAGGCCGTCAACCTGATTCAGTAGCATTTGGGTTAAATTCTGCACCGAGGGATTACCAACCTCAAAACGCGACTGTACAAGGGTTGCGCGTAGGTATTTGCATCAAAGCCCCGCGCAACTGCCTTAAGAAGCAACTTCAGACCCAACGCAGGGCTCAGCTATCTGTAGAGATAGTTACCATTGCCTTGGGAGAGCGCTTACCGATAGCCAAGCCAGAAACCGTCGTTCCCTACCGATAAACGGGTAAGGTAAAACTGAAACAGCTGCCTTCATTGGGTGTTGAGTCAACCCATAATTGACCATAATGAGCCCGTACAATGCGCTGGCACAAAGCTAGCCCAATGCCATAACCCTCTTGATGTTGATCGCGTTCTAGCCGCACCGTATCTTTGAAGATCGCTTTTTGTTTTTCTTCTGGAATGCCAGGGCCATCGTCGCAAATGCTGACTTGCACTTTCTGGGTTGTGCGGTGCAAGGCGGATAAATGAATCAGTCCACCCTCTGGCGTATATTTAATGGCGTTGTCTAGCAGGTTCACAAGCACCTGACGAATATGGTCGCTATCGGCATGGACACAGGGTAAGTCTGGGGGGATGTCACTGCTGATCTGTTGGGTTTTGGCTGCTAGTTTGGGCTGTACGTCATCTAAAATTAAGCCGCACAATGCGCCAAGATCGAGTTTGCGGGGCCGAATGGACAGCTCAGAACTTTTGCCCCGTGATGCATCTAACAAATTTGTGATCATGCGCTCAATCACCTGCATTTGCGATCGCGCATGGTGGGCTAAGCGGGTCAGAGTTTCCGGTGGCAAAACCACCATATCTGCAGAATGAGGGTTCCACTGTCCTTCTAGAGTTTCCAGGGCGATCGCTGCTGCTGTTAAAGGATTGCGTAAATCATGGGCCAGCATCGCAATAATGCGATCCTTAAAGCGGGACTGCTCCTGTAGCTCCTCATTTTCTTGACGCAGTTGAAACACTTCGTCTGATAGTTTCAGCACCTGTACAGATTGAGCCAACAGTTGCTTAGAAGAAGCGGAGTTCGCTGCGATCGGCACAGGTTCTAACGCTGAAATAGCACTTTGCCAGCGTGGCCAACACTCTACAAGTTGGGCCACCAAATTATTGCCAGCCAAAATATGGCGTGGTTCGGGGTGAATCTTGATCAACGCTGGGGTGGCCACCAGCTTAAAATATTCTGCTAAATAGGGTTGATCTTCGATATCAATTATTTGCAAATCGAACGTGTAAGTGGTTTGCAGCGTTGCGAGATAGTCTTGAACTTGGCGCAACTGCTCTTTAGAACTGGAGCGTTTATCAATAAATAGCAACAGCTGCAGACCGCCGTCCGCGCCAGCAATCATTTCCAAGGAACGTTCAGAAAATGGATCCATGTGGGTCGCTTAACACCGATTCAATGCAGCCCTTTATTGATTGCAACACCTTATGCATAGATACGCCAGCGCTCTATCTACAGCAACCAGCCTATAGGTCCACCTAAGCTTAACTCAGTGCTAAATTCCGTAGGTAGGCCTAAGGCATAGCTAAATTTTGAAAAGTTTAGAGGAGATTACATAAATCTTAGTGGACGATGACTCCATTTAGAAAAATGTGGCACGTTCTCTTGTAAAAATCCCAAGCGATATCTCGCCATTAGCCATGTATGCCTCAACTTTGAGCCTCATCACGTTAGGATTGCTTTGCTGGCCGTTGCGCGTAATGCACGGGTTTCTGTTCCTATCTCTGTCAGTCTGCACGTTGCCTTAATGATGTTACCCGCCTCGTCTCCCCTACAATCGCCCCATCCTTTACAACTCCAGTATGGTTTAGGCTTTGATACCACTTGTGGCGTGTTAACAGCAGCTGTTGGGGACGCGTCTTGTGATCAAAGGCGTTACAACGCCTGGGCCCTAGATCGCGATCTTTCTGCACAATTGCACAGCTTACTCAGAGACTTTCTGCGGCCTCAGAGTTGGGCAGATCTAGGGTGGGTTGGTGTTCTGGTAGGCCCCGGCAGTTTTACAGGAACTCGGATTGGGGTGGTTACAGCCCGTACATTGGCACAGCAGCTTCAAGTTCCCCTCTACGGGTTTTCCAATTTAGCGATTGCGGCTTGGATTGCTGCCTCATCCTTACCACGGCAGCCCCATGTAATCGCGGTGAGCCAACTTGGACAACGGGGAACTATCTATGGCGCTATCTACAAGGTCTGCATTACATCAGCGCAGATTGTGCCGCACGTGAGCGATCAGTTATGGGCAATGGAGGCATGGGAGACTTGTTTACAGGAGCATCAATCTGACATTACACACGATATCCGTCATACGCTCCAGGAGCCTGCCCCCCC